>JANMRJ010000434.1:0-6693 GCA_031370985.1 Acidimicrobiales bacterium | reverse complement strand
GGGTTCACACCACAACGTGACGTCAGCCCGGCGACTGCGGTGCGCAACGTGGTGCGGGGCTCCATCAACGGCGGCTTCCGAAACCCGCCGGTTCGCTGGTTGATGCTCGCCGCCCCATTCACCTTTGGCGCGGGCATCTTCGCCTTCTACGCCGCGCAGCCGTACCTCCTCCAGCTATACGGCGACAAGACCGCCTATGGCGTCGCGGGACTGGCCGCCGCGACCGTCGCCGCGGTTCAGATCGTGGGCGGGCTGACCGCGTCCAGAGTCCGACGCCTCTTCGGACGCCGAACAAGCGCCCTGCTGATTGGCGGTGTGCTCAACGTGGTCCTGATCGCGCTGCTCGGGCTGACCGGGAGCTTCTACGTGGCGCTGCTCTTGCTCGCCGCCTGGGCGTTCGTGTTCGCGGTCGGATCGCCGCTGCGTCAGGCCTTCATCAATGGCCTCATCCCATCCGAGCAGCGGGCGACCGTCCTGTCGTTCGACGCGCTGATGGGCTCGGCCGGCGGAGTGATCGCCCAACCGGCCCTCGGACGCGTCGCCGATGTCAACGGCTACGGGGCGGCCTATATCGTGTCGGCCGGTATCCAGGTGCTGGCGCTGCCATTTGTCCTGCTTGCTCGCCGCGAGAACGCGGTCTCCGATCCGATCGAGCGCGACGCCGATGCGGAGATGCCGGGTGCGGCCATGCCGGAGGTTCCGGGGCACGTTCCTTTTGATGGAGACTAGACGCACCTCCCACGCACGTTGTTGACGACGGCGGCCGTCGCGGCCGCTCCCCCGGGTCGCCCGACTCGCAAAACCGCGTCCACGGACTGGTACGGACGAGCTCGAGCCGGCAGGACGAGTCATAGTCGAACAGCCACGCTCAACCTGAGGCCGAATCCGGCCCTCCGAGCTGGGATCCGTAGTTACCAGTCTGGGGGAGACTAGATGCGAAGATCGGCGGCCCACCGATGGGGCGTCAACAACGTCCGTGGGAACCGCACCTAGGTCGCCGCAGCGCCTGAATCTGTAACCCGGAGTGGTCGCTGGCACCTGGTGGCGTGGGACATCGAGCGGACCGACTGGCGCACGTTCCGCGTCGATCGTATCGAGCTCCGCTCGCCTACTGGCCCGCGGGTTCACGCCTATCGAACTCCCACCGTCTCTGGAGCTCGCCTCGCTGCGGGTCGGCAACGTCCGTCCCGACTGGACGCTCCATGTCATGGGCAACGACGCCGACGGCCGAGCAGGCGCCGACGGCCGAGCTTGACACTCGCCAGACGCTGACCTAGCGTGGCCTAGACCAGTACAGGCCGGATAGCTCCAACGTCGGGTAGATGGAGACCGCATGGATGTCCCTGGATCTGGCGACCGGTTCGTCGGCCCGCTTGACCATGACGGCCCTACGCCGATCTTCGCCCAAATCCGCGCCCGCCTCGAGGGCGCGATTGCAGAAGGTGAGCTGTCCCCACGTCAGCGGATCCCGTCGGAGAGGCATCTCAGCGAGGGGTACGGCGTCAGTCGAATGACGGTCCGTCAGGCCCTCGACGCGATGATCCGGCACGGACTCCTCTACTCCATGCCGGGCAAGGGTACGTTCGTCGCCGACCGGAAGATCATCGACCAGCCGCTCGACCGACTGACGGGATTCACTCAGGACATCCTTGCACGCAGAATGCGGCCGTCCAGCCGGATGATCGAGGCCTGGATCGCCCAGGCGCCGTTGGAGGTGGCTCGACTGTTCGGCCTCGCCCCGACCATCGAGATCATCCAGCTCACCCGCCTGCGGCTCGCCAACGAGGAACCCGTCGCTATCGAGACTGCCCATATCCCGTCGGCCTACGCTCCCGGGCTTCTTGATCGAGACCTTGCCGGCGGGTCGCTCTACGCCATCCTGAACCATGACTTCGGACTCGTCCTTGCCTCGGCCCAGCAGACTATCCAGGCGGCCGAGCCGACAGACGAGGAAAGGGACCTCCTCGGGCTTGACGGCCCGCGGCCGGTCCTTCGGATCTCACGCCTGACGTCTGATCCGACCGGGCGAGTCATCGAGTACGTTCGGTCTGTCTACCGAGGGGACCGCTACCACCTCACGGTCGAGCTCCGCTGATGCTCATCCGCGGTCGCCTCTTCGCGCCGGAGCCCCGTCACGATGTCGTCGTGTCGATCGACGGCGGCCGGATTGCCGCGATCGATCCGGTGCCGCCTGGGGCGCCGGCCCCAGGCGGAGCCTTTGGTGGGCCTGACGCGATGATCGCGCCCGGCTTTCTCGACATCCAAATGAACGGCGCGTTCGGCCACGACTTCGCGGACGCGAGCGCGGACATCGGATTGATCAATGGACTGCTGCCTCGCTTCGGCGTGACGGGGTATCTCGCCTGCGTCGTGACCTCGCTCGCGGAACGCTACGGTCCTGCGCTCGATCACCTCGCCGAGGCGACCGCGCACCCGAGCGAGGGCGCCCGCCTCCTCGGGATCCACCTCGAGGGCCCATTTCTCAGCCTGGCCCGCCGCGGGACCCACACGCCGGAGTGGCTCCTCCCCCCGTCCGTTCCACTGGCTGAGGCATGGGTCGACCGCGGGCCCGTCCGGCTGCTCACCCTGGCTCCGGAGCTTTCCGGTGCGATCGAGCTCATCCGCCGGCTCGTCGACCGCGGCGTCACGGTCGCGATCGGCCATACCGATGCGACCTGGGACCAGGCGGCAGCCGCCGCGGCCGCCGGTGCCAGGCTCGGGACGCATCTCTTCAACGCAATGCGTCCGCTCCACCACCGCGAACCTGGGGCCCTCGGCTTCCTTCTAGCGTCAGACCTGATGGTCAGCGTTATCGCCGACGGTGTCCATGTCGACCAGCGGGCCCTCGGCCTCGTCGGTCGACTCAAGGCGCCGGATCAGTTGATCGTGGTCACCGATGCGCTCGCCGGATTGGGTATGCCGCCGGGCCGCTTCGAGCTCGCGGGCGTCGAGATCATCTCGGACGGGACGATCGGCCGGCGCGTCGACGGGACACTGTCCGGTTCAGTCCTACCGCTCAATCGTGCCGTCGCAAACCTGGTAACCGCCGGCCTCTCCCCCGAAGACGCGATCCGGGCGGCGACGCTCAACCCGGCGCGGGTCCTCGGCCTCGACGACACGCTGGGACGGATCGTCGTAGGGCGCCCGGCCGACCTCGTCGTCCTCGATCCCGAATGGACAGTGATGACGACCGTCGTCGGCGGCCGGATGGCCTACCAGCACCTCCCGGAACCACCGAACGCTCCGGCTCGACAGAGCGTTACCGGCTCAGGGAGCCCTATCGGCTAGGCGGGCGGCCGGTGATGAAACGATCCATCGCAGCGCGGCGCGGCAGCCGCTATCGATGCCAATCTCGGGTCAGCGATGCAGGAGGAATCCAAGCGTGGGTGAGCTATCTCGGACAGTTGTCGTCACTGGCGCCGGCCGCGGTATCGGGCAGGCCACAGCCATCCGTTTGACCCATGATGGCTGGGTGGTCGTCGCGGTCGATGCCGATGACGCATTGCTTGATCAGCTGAGACGCGACCTACCGGGAGTGCCCACCGTACATGGTGACGTAGCCGATGTGGCCACGCTCTTGGAGGCGAGGCGCCTGGCCGAATCGCGCGGTGTTCTCGGTGCCTGGGTCAACAACGCCGTCGTCAACTATCCCGGTCGGCTGGATGAGTCAACACCGGAACACATCGACCACATGCTGGCGGTCAACCTCCGTGCACCTCTCATCGGATGCCAGATTGCCGTCCAGTCATACCTCGGCTCCAAGACACCAGGCGCCATCGTGAACTTGAGCTCTATCCACGCCCGCGCCGGCTTTCCAGGCTTCCCCGTCTATGACATGTGCAAGGGCGGCATCGAAGCCCTGACGCGGCACATTTGCGTCGAGTACGGGCCGCTCGGGATCCGCTGCAACGCGATTGCCCCTGGTGCCGTCATGACCCAGGGCACCGAGGACTACATCCGTTCCTCTCAGGATCCCGGCAAGACGAGATCGGAGACCCTGGCTCTGTCGCCAATGAACCGCGCCGCCCAGCCACACGACATAGCAAGCGCGGTGAGCTACCTGCTATCCGATGAGGCGGCGATGATCAACGGGCACGTCCTGGTCGTGGACGGCGGGGCAACCGCCCGCTGTTTCGGCTTCAGCCCGGACCCCGAGCTGGTCGGAAGCGCCTACGGCGGGTAGGCACCGCAATGGCCACCAACGCCACGGGGGATGCTGAGGAAGCGATGGACCGGTCAGGCGGATCGCGCGGGGGTCGATAGACGGCTCGACAGCTCCGCGGCGGCTTCCCGAAGCTCGGCTCCCAGTGTTTCGATCCGCTCAGCAGACATACGGGCCCGCGGGGCCGAGACGCTGATCGCCCCGATGACCCGCCCGTCCTTGAAGACCGGAGCCCCCACGCAGGCGACCCCAATCTCGATTTCTTCGAGGTCGGTCGCAAATCCCTTGGCACGGACACTTTCAAGGACGGCCAGCAGTTCGGGCCAGCTTGTTACGGTCGAGCGGGTGAAGGAAGGATACGGCTCGTCGCCCAGGAGGCCGGCGACGCGGTCGGGCTCGAGGTAGGCCCCGACCGCCTTCCCGATTGCGGCCGCGTGCAGAGGAATACGCGCCCCTGGCTCCTCGGAGGTCCGAAACCTCGCCGGACTCGCAAGGACCTCGCCGTAGACAAGCTCGCTGCCCCGGAGCAGGCCCAGGTTCACGGTCTCGCCCGATGCCCGCCAAACCTGCCGAAGGATGGGCTCCGCCACCTCGCGGATATCGAGCTGAGCGAGAACGCGCGTCGCCCACAGGATGGCCTCGGGTCCGACGCGGTACCCGCCAGCGGGGATCCGCTCGGCCAGCCGCGAGTCCTCGAGGGTGACCATGAGACGGTAGGCGGTGCTCCTGGATACGCTCACTGCCGTCGCCGCGTCGTTGATCGTCACGGCTTCCTGCCCGGCGAGCATCTTGAGGATGGCTAGCGCGTTGGCAACGGCATTGATGGAGTAGCGCGCCGCCCGCACGTCGCCCCGTTCGGGCACTCCGATGGACTCGACTTCGGACATCGATACCTCGCCTTTCTTGCGGCGCGCCCCGACGTGACGCTACCAAGAGGTCTTGCTCGGACTCATCGTAACGTGTCCGGATCGCATGTGGCCGACAGGCGCGCGGTTGAGTTTACTGTACGAACACGTTTCTATTCTCCGGATGGTCGAGGAACACGACAACACTCGGCCATTGACACACCAAGCTCGCAGCGCGTAGTGTTGTGACGTTCGGTCAGTGACACATGGTCGTTCATTCAAGGGACGGGCATCCCACCGGAGCCCAGGGTTACTGGACGACCGAACCGTCAACTCGGTGGTGTTTACACCGACGTTGCGACCTGCAACAAAGGGTCATGAGGAGGAAGCGCATGAACCACATCGGCCGTAGAGGCCGCTCCGGACGGGCGGCGGGCCTCGCAGCAATCGCGGTGCTGTTGTTCTCCGCCTGCAGCGGCGCGACCCCAAGTGTCACGACGGTGCCATCCGGTGCCGCGTCCCAGGCTCCGACGACCGCTCCAACTACCGCTCCGACGAGCGCGCCTGAGCCGGTCACGTTCACCTTGGTAACCGACAACAACAGCATGATCCCGGGCTTCGAGGCGGCCGCGAAGGCATTCGGCGAAAAGACTGGCAGGTCGATCAAGATCGAGAGCCAGTACTTCCCTGACGCAGACGGCGTCTATGGGGTGAAGATCGCTCAGTTTGCCCGTGACAAGAAGCTTCCCGACTTCTTCGCCGACTGGGGCGGCAAGTTCGGCTTCGCCCCCCAAGGGCTCTATCTCGAGCTTGGCTCAATGTTCGATGCAGGGTGGCAGGCCGAGTTCATCCCGGGTGCCGCGGACGCAATCAAGATCGACCAGAAGAACGTTGACGCGTGTAAGGCGAGTGCGGACTGCACCATCAAGGACACCCTCGCGATCGGCCAGGCCTACACGTTCCCCTTCCTCACAGGCGCCAGTGAGTACGTGTTCGCCCGGAAATCGCTCCTGCAGGCGGCCGGCCTCGACCCGAACACTCCTCCCAAGACCTGGGAAGAGTGGGTCGGCATGATGCAGAAGACGGTGGCGAAGGATCCCAAGACCGGCGGCCTGACCACTGGCCTGAAGGGCGGCGGCGGCATCGAGGCATGGCTCTTCGCGCCTCTTCTTCAGGGAATCCTCGGTCAGGATCGATTCCACTCGCTCTATACGCAGGGAACGGAGACCGATTGGACGGCGCCCGAGGTCGTCAAGGCGGTCGACACCTTCAACCAGCTGACTCCGCTCTGGACCGCGCAGGAGCTCCAGCTTGACTCGGGGGCGTCCGCGACGCTGTTCGGCGCCGGTGGGGCGGCCTGGGCGTACGGCGGCACGTTCTCGCTGCCCGGAATCGTCGCGGCGGGCGTGCCAGCTGACGATCTTCTCGTATTCCCGCTCCCACTCCCATCGACCGGGGTAAGCCAGACGCTCAAGACCAAGCCGTTCCTCGCGTACTGGACCGGCATCGGGAGGGACAGCAAGAACCCTGAGCTCGCCAAGGACTTCCTCCGGTACCTCCTGTCCAAGGAAGGGGCCGCGGTGTACGCTCCGGCCGCCGGTGACCCGTCGGCGATCGCAGGTGTCTCGCCCGGAGTCCAGGCCCTCGCAGATGTCACCAGCGTCTCCTATTCCGATAGTCCGGATG
>JANMRJ010000417.1:0-3753 GCA_031370985.1 Acidimicrobiales bacterium | reverse complement strand
CGCAGCCCGCGGACACCAGGATGGTCTCAGGCATGATGTCGACCGACCGAGAACCGCTCCAAGCCCCCGCAGGCGCCGTCGCGCACGAGACCGGCAATGAACTGATCGCCGCTCTCGCGCTGGACATCCCGGCCGCCGTGGCAGTGGTGCGTTCAGGCGATGGTCGCATCCTGTACGCCAGCACCCAGCTTGAAGCGATGCTCGGCTTTTCGCCGGGCGCACTCGAAGGCCGCCCCGCGTCCGCCCTCGCGGCCGAGGGGGATCAGGGGCCCGAGGTGACGACCGCCCCTGGGTGCACCTGGTCGGGCAACGTCCGCAGCCGGCGGTTGGACGGCACCGTGGTGTGGTGCGAGCTGCGGGTGATCGGCCGTTGGCACCACCGCCACGGCGCCGTGTGCGTGTCGGTGCGCCGCGACGCCACCGGCGCCCGCCATGCTGAAGAAGAGCTGGAACGACTCGGGCCCAGCCTTGCCGAGACGACCCGGCTTCTTGAGCGTGCAAACGGTGAGCTCACCCGCTCGAACGCCGACCTCTCCGAGTTCGCCTCGGTCGCGGCCCACGACCTGAAGTCCCCGTTGCAGACGATCTATGGCTACGCCGAGTTGCTGGCCCGCAGTCCAGCTCTGGCCACCGATCCCGACGCCAGTGAGTGCGTCTCAGCCATCCAGAAGGGAGCGGCCCGCCTGCAGGGCATGGTCGACGACCTCCTGAGCTACGCCAAGGTCGGCACGTCAGGGCGCCGCCAGGTGCTCGTTGACTGCGGCCCGCTCCTTGCCGACATCCGAGACAGCTTGGCTGCGCCCATCGCCGCGACCGGTGCAACGGTGTCGTGGGGAGAACTGCCGGCCGTGCTCGGCGAGCCTCCCGAGCTTGCCCAGCTCTTCCAGAACCTCATCGGCAATGCCCTGAAGTTCCGCCGTCCCGACCGGCGACCGATTCTGGAGGTCTCGGCACATCCGAACCAGGAAGGGTGGTCCTTCGTCGTCGCCGACAACGGCGTGGGCATCGATCCCCGGATACGGGACCAGATCTTCAGGGTCTTCCAACGGACCTCGGCGGGCACTACCGAGGGCAGCGGGATCGGGCTCGCCATCTGCCGACGGGTCGTGCAGGGACACGGGGGGCGAATCTGGGTCGAGGACAACCCGGGCGGTGGGACCAGGGTGTGCTTCACCCTCCCCGGTCCCACGGTCTGTTGGAGCCCGTTTTGAGCAGAGCCTGACATCGTGCGCTTGCTGGTGGCCGAGGACGACACTGAGGTTTCGGCGCTGCTGTGCAAAACCCTCCGCCAGGATGGCCATGCCGTCGACATCGCTACCGCCGGCGACGAGGCGGTCTGGATGGCGAAAGAGGCCGCGTACGACGCCATCCTCCTCGACGTGAATCTGCCCCCACCCGACGGCTTTGCCGTGTGCCGGGAGCTGCGGGCATCGTCGGTGTGGTCGCCCGTCATCTTTCTGACCGGGCGAACAGAGGTCAGCGACAGGGTCGAGGGCCTCGACGCCGGCGGCGACGACTACCTCGTGAAGCCGTTCTCACTGACCGAGCTCGAAGCTCGGCTGCGAGCCCTGACCCGGCGGGGGGCGCCGGCCCGACCGGTGGTGCTTCGTGCCGGCGATCTCCAGCTTGACCCGGCGTCGCGCCGCGTCGTCCGGGGTGGTGTCGAGATCGGCTTGACGCCCAAGGAGTATCTGCTCCTTGAGCTGCTTGTCCGCCACCAGGGTGAGACGCTCTCCCGCCTCGCCATCCACGAGCGTCTTTGGGACTTCGCCTTCGACCCTGGCTCCAACGTCCTCGACGCGCTGGTCAAGCGGCTGCGACGCAAGGTTGACGAGCCCTTCGGACGGAGCTCCATTGTGACCGTTCGAGGGGTCGGCCATCGGTTTTCCGCCTGAGCGCCCGAATCGGCCCAGTGCTCAGGTCGGTGTCACCAGCCGCAGGGTGGAGAGCCAGGTCAGACCGGGAAGCGGTCGATGACCTTGTCGTAGCTCGCCTAGGCGTCGCCGAGTGCGATGCGGGAGTAGATCTCCAGGCTGGTGCGGGAGGCGTGGCCCGAGTAAGGCTGGATCAGGGCGTCATCGCGATGCCCTGGGTCTTCAGCCAGGTGAAGAGGAGGTGCCGCAGCCGATGTGGAGGCATGTTGTGCTCAAGCCCGGCCTTTGCCGCGTAGCGGGCGAGCAGCGCCCGCACCCCTCGAGTCGAGTAGGGCTGTTCGTGGCCCGGGCCCCTGGTGGCGCCGCCCTGGGCGAAACAGAGACGTCCTGAGCCCCGTCAGCGCGCCGCTGTGCCCGGGTGTCTGAGCCGCTTCCAGCCCAGAACCCGCCGGTAGGTACCCGGTGGTGGAGTCGCAACCTGGTCGTGCTGTGCGGCGTCAGCTTCCTTCAGGACGCGGCCAGCGAGCTGTTGTACCCGATCCTGCCCATCTTCCTGACGGTGACCCTGGGCGCCCCTGTCATCGTCGTGGGCGCCGTCGAGGGGGTGGCCGAGGGGCTGGCCGCCGCCCTCAAGCTCGTGGCCGGGCGCCTCGCCGATCGCCGGCCTCCCAGGCGGCTGGTGGCGGCCGGCTACGGGCTGGCCGCGGCGGGCAAGATGGTCATCGCCGCGGCCGGGGCGTGGCCCGTGGTGCTGGCCGGACGAGGCTTGGACCGCTGCGGCAAGGGCATACGCGGCGCACCACGCGACCTGCTGCTGGTCGAGGGCGTGCCGGTCGGGGCACGGGGCCGGGCCTTCGGGCTGCACCGAGCGGCCGACACCGCCGGCGCGGTGGTCGGGCCTCTCATCGGCCTGGGCCTCTATGAGGCCTTCCACCACCGGATCCGTCCGCTGCTGGTCCTGGCCGTCATCCCTGCGATGGCCAGCGTGGCCCTGGTCGCCGCCGTGCGCGATACCAGCCGCCCTCTCAGGGTCGCCGCTGACCTAGCGCCACCCAAGCCGGCGACACCTATGTCGGCCGACGTCAAGAGGCTCATCACTGCGCTGGCGCTGTTCGGGCTGTTCAACTTCCCCGACGCCCTCCTACTACTCCGGGCCCGGGCGCTGGGCTTGAGCGTGGCCGGCGTCATCGGCGCCTATGTCCTCTACAACCTGGCCTACGCGGTGCTGAGCTATCCGGCCGGCGCCCTCAGCGATCGTCTGCCACCGGCCGTGGTCTACGCCTTCGGCCTGGTCTGCTTCGCCGTCGGCTATCTGGGCCTGGCCCTGGCCCATCGAGCCATCTGGGTGTGGCCGCTGCTCTTCGTCTACGGCGGGTTCGCGGCCTGTACCGACGGAGTGGGCAAGGCCTGGGTCAGTCGCCTCAGCCCACCTGGCGCCCAGGGTCGGGCCCAGGGCCTGTTCCAGGGCTCCACCGGCGGCGCCGTCCTCGTGGCCGGGCTGTGGGCGGGGGCGGCGTGGGGCGGCTCGGGCCGGCTTCCTTTGGCGATCTCGGGCGTCGCCGCGCTGGTGCTGGCGGCGGTGCTCCTCGGGGCCAGGACCGGTACCATTGGGGAGGGCGGCGGCGGCATCGTCACCCGGTGACGTGGGCCCAGGGGGGCTCTGTCTGCTTCGCGCTTCTACTTTGCGGCTGGTGACACGGACCCGAGCAGTGGGCCGAATCCTGGGACATCCTGCGCGTCGCTGTCATGGGCGCATCATGCGGCAAGCTTCATGCTCGGCGCGAGAAGGGAGCAGAGGGATGACCTCAGTCCATGCCGTACGGCCGCTGATCGTCCTCATCGTCGAGGACGATCCCCTTCACGCGCGCCTGCTCGCCCG
>JANMRJ010000346.1:0-1040 GCA_031370985.1 Acidimicrobiales bacterium | reverse complement strand
CGCGGCGGGGGTGCGCGTGAACAGGCTGCAACAGGAGGACAAGGGCGCCGACCGCCGTCGCCATTCGAACACCGAATGACCTCTTCGTCATGAACGATCCCTTCGTAGTGGTTGATGTGTCTGTTTCGTGGACCCGGCGGTAGCCCGAAATCTGTTAGCCGGAGACCTCGCTACCCGGAGAATTGGCTCTTCACCCAGGCGGTCAGGGCCGAGCGGGTCTCGGTATCGCGCTGGACCATGGGGACCGCCGCGGTGTTGGTGTGCTCGTGGGCGGCGCCGGCCAACGCAAGGTTGTGGTTAGCCTGCGAGCTGCCCACCATGACCTGGCCGCTCAGCCGTACCGCGGCGGAAAGCTTGTCGGTATCGGCTGCGGTCACGGCCGGGTCGGCACCACCGCGCACCTGGAGCACCGGCACCGAGAGCTTTCCGATCTCGGCGGTGGCGTCGAGGGCGAACAGGCTCTTGAGGTAGGCGTCCTGGCCCGGGGAGAAGATCGGGCGGAGTAGCTCGGGCAGAGTCTCGGCCGGCGGCGCCGTGCCGGTGGAGGCAAGGGTCGCCATCGCGGCGCGGAAGGCGTCGCCGACCGCCGGCCCCCGTGCCCTGGTCAGGTCGGTGACCAGCACCTCGCCGTAGGGCCGGGCCGGCGTCGACACCAACACGACCGCCTTGACCCGGGTGTTGCCGGCGGCGAGGCGCATGGCCACCACACCGCCGATGTCATGGCCAAGAATGACGATCGGTGCACTTCCGACCTCGGTCCGCTTGCCCAGCACGTCGAGCGCGGCCCGGGCATCGGCCACCTCGTCGTCGAAGGACAGCTTCTGGCCGTCCTTGAGCGGGATGGGCTTGGTGGCCCGCTTCTCGTACCGGAAGCTGGCGACCCCGGCCTTGGCCAGCGAATCGCTCAGGTCCTTGTAGAGCGGGTCGACGGAGGTGAGCGCGACACCGCCGATGCTCGAGACCAGCGCGTCGCGCAGGGCATCGGGCGGGCTGGCGGCGGCAAGGGAGTTGCGGTCGAGGGCGCCGAGGCCCCCGATGAT
>JANMRJ010000328.1:0-1155 GCA_031370985.1 Acidimicrobiales bacterium | reverse complement strand
GGGAGGCGTAGTAGGCCAGGGCCTGGCCGGGGTGGTCGTCGCCCCGGGCGAGCACCGTGGATCGGTGGTACTCGACCGAGTCGGCTCCCATCATCCGCATCCACGCCACGCCTGCACCACCTCCGAGGCAACCGAGAGGTTGCAATCGTGTTGCTTCTCAATTGGCAGTATGCAGCAATGTTTTCATGGCTGTAAAGCCTGACATTTTCATCGGACAGTGGCGGTTATTTGCGGTAAATGACGGCGACTAGGCAGGTCGTTCGGTAAGCGGCGGTATGTCGCGGATAGTCGTGGCGATGGAGCGGCTCCCTACGTCGACAGTGGAAAGGCCCAGTTGTGGCCGACTGATTGACTCCGGCGGTTCGGCGTTCGATGGTCGACGTGCCAGTAGGTAGTGCGCTGCGCTGCGGACCGGGACGCTGGTCCGGGACAGACAGGAGCAGTCGTGGTAGCGGCTGGTTGAGCCGCCAACAGGCTCGTCGCCCTCGGGGGAGTCGGGGGCTTGCTGACGCACGACTTGGAAGATTGAAAGAAGGTCTGTCCGATTTGGGCATCGGGCGCACCCGTAGTGCTTATGAAGGCCCACCATGACCAAAGGACGGACAATGGACTCGACCAACAAGCCCTCAGGGGAAGGACCGAGCGACGAAGGCCTGGTGGACATCGCCTGGGTCGCCAAGCTCCTCGGCGTCAACGAGCGCTACGTGCGCCGTCTCATCAACGAGAGCCGCATCGCCTACGTCAAACTTGGCCACTTGATCCGCTTCGTGCGGGGCGACGTGTATCGGTTCATCGAGGATGGGCGCCGACCGCCGTCGTCGTGAGAGCACCATGCGTCCGGTGCACCGCCAGGGACGGGAGCACACCGGCGCTTGCGGGCGACCCCGCCCACCACCAATGGGCTCCCCGGTAGCCCGTCGACACAAGTCGCGCTCAATGGGTCGGCGACCGACCGCGGCCCTCCGTGTCCCAGACTGGATCACCGCTGGTCCCCCGCACCCGCGCAGCTGGTGTCAGGTCCACGGCGGCCGGAACGTACGATTCCATTCACCGCGGCGAGGCGTCGGGGTTCGATCGTTACTGCGCGGGGGAGCCGAAGTCGTGGACAGCACAGACCTGGCCCAGGTTCGCCGCACGCTGTGGGCGGCCGCCGAT
>JANMRJ010000182.1:0-1516 GCA_031370985.1 Acidimicrobiales bacterium | reverse complement strand
CTTCCAGATCCTCGGCGCCAACGGCCAGTCCGTTGTCACCCCGGCCGTTTCCTCCGCTGGTAGCACGGTTGCTTCCTCGCCGTCCTCCTCGGGCATCATCGCCCTGACCGTCGGCCTCGGCGCCCTCGGCCTGGCCCTGTTTGGCGCTGGCTTCGTGGCCTTCGTCCGTCAGGCCCGTCGTCGTGACGTCCCCGTCACCGCTTCGGTGCGCAAGTAGCCGTCTGAACGGCAGCCTTCAGTAACTAGCAGTTCTGTTCCGACCTCTGCCGGGCCTTCGGGTCCGGCAGAGTCGCGGCCGGGCCAGGCGCCAGTTCCGAACTGGGGTCACTCAGTGCGACATATGACACTGATCGTCACCAGTTCGGGCGTCACCAGTTCGGGCGGGACCGGGGCGACCGAGCGTCCATCGCGCACCAGGACTCGTCGTCGGCGCAGTCCTCGCACTCCAGCTCCAGGGTGGCGTGGGCCACCCCGAACGGAGCGGACACCGCCGCCTTCACTTTGGTGCCCACGGTCTGGGCCTGTTCCAGGCTGGGGTGGCCGACGAGGACCACGTGGGCCGAGAGGGCGTGCACGTCGCTCGACAAGCTCCACACGTGGAGGTCGTGCACGCCCTCGACGCCGGCGACGCTGCGCATGGCCTGCTCCAGCTCGCCCATGTCCAGGCCGGCCGGCGTCGACTCCAGGAGCACGTTGGTTGCTGCCACCACAAGCTTCCATGCCTGCCAGGCGATGACGAGGGCGATGGCGATGGACATCGCCGGGTCGAGAAAGTAGTAGCGGCCCGTCAACAGGATCACCGCCCCGGCCACGGCGACACCCAGGCTGGCGCCGGCGTCGCCGATCATGTGCAACAGCGCGGAGCGCATGTTGAGGTCGTGGGCGTGGCCCTTCAAGACCAGGGCGGAAAGCCCGTTGGCGATCAGGGACACGGTGGCGACGGCGACCACCACGCCCCCATCGACGGGCACAGGGTGGAGCAGGCGCCGGACACCCTCGTAGAGAATGAAGACCGTCACCGCCAGGATGCTGGCCGCATTGGCCTGGGCGGCGAGGATCGTGCCTCGGTGGAAGCCGAAGGAGCGGCGCTCGGTCGGCGCCCGGCGGGCCATACGCACCGCGAACAGCGACACCGCCAAGGCGGCCACGTCGGTGACGTTGTGGCCGGCGTCGGCAAGCAGGCCCAGGGAGTGGGCCACCAGGCCGAAGATGACCTGGGCCGTCACGATGACGACATTCAGGACCAGCACCGCCTTCAGGCGCCCTTCCCTGTCCCCCGGACCCGTGGACGACACAATGACAGTAGAATACATGTTCAGATGAATAGAGGACCAAGAAACGAGAGAGTGGTGGGCCTCGACGCCTGCGCCATACCGGCCGTCGACCCTGAGCGGGTGCAGGCGGCCCGGCTCCGCCTGCTGCCGTCCGGGGAGGCCCAGCGGCTGTCGGAGCTGTTCCGGCTGCTCGGCGACCCGACCCGGGTACGGATCCTCTACGCCCTCCTGGAGGTCGGCGA
>JANMRJ010000252.1:0-3003 GCA_031370985.1 Acidimicrobiales bacterium | reverse complement strand
GCGGCCGGCGGCGAGATCGTCGGCGAGCTGGGCCAGCTGCTCCTGTCGTACGAGCTCCCGCCACGCCGCCTCGACGGTGTCGCGCACGCCGACCGTTCCCAGTATGCGCTGCGCTTCTCGCAGGAGTGCGTCGTCGATCTCGATCGATGTGCGTCGAGCCATGGCCTCAAGCATAGCGGGACTCGACGAGCATGTGAGTTGCCACGGAAGCCATACACTTCGCAACCCGAGCTGCGAGGCAGTCGCCGCATCCGGGCAGTCTGGAGGCCGGCCATCGCTACGCCCCAAGCTCGATGTCGAACTCCCCGGCGTGGACGACGGCGTCGCCAACCTCCACCTCGAAGCGCCGCCGCCAGCGGGCCAGGCCAACGATCAGCTCCAGCCAGCACCGCTCCCGCTCCGAGCGGGCGACGCTCAGGGCGGCCTCTACCTCCTCCAACGGTGTCGTCGCGGTCGGCGCCGTCGCCCAGGCCCGGATGTACCCTTCCCGCAACCGCACGGTTCCGTTGCCGCCCCGGCTGGCCAGCACGGACCCGTCGAGGGTGATGGCCGGGGACCTGACTACGTCGGTGTGGCCCTTGAGGGTGGCCAGGGGGGCGCCGTCGGGCAGGCGCCACAGGCGCACGGTGCAGTCGCTGCCCCCGCTGGCCAGCACCGACCCGTCGGGGGTGACGGCCAGGCAATAGACCAATTTGATGTGGCCTTCGAGGGTGGCCAGGGGGGTGAGGGGACCGCCAAGCGCGGGCGGGCGATCGCCGCAGGCGGCGGCCAGGGCCACCAGGGCGTGGAAGCCGGGCCGGTCGGCCTCGGCGGGTGGGGCCCACCCCATGTGGTCCAGTGCTCGGAGCATGCGGGCACCGAAACAGGGTGGGGCCTCGGTGGCCAGGCGCCACAGGTCCTCGCCCCGCCCGGCGCCCTCCAGCACCGACAGCGCCGCCTCCCACTCCCGCTCCGACATTGCGGCCACTGCCCGCCGGCCCCCGGCCACCACGCTCACCCAGTCCCGCCGGCCTGCCTCCCGGGCCCGGGTGGCCAGGCGGTCGCGCAGGGAGGGGCCCGCCGCTTCGTAGGCCCCGCGCAGCAGGCCCTGGTCGAAGTCCAGCTCCTCATAGGACTGGCGCGCCCCCTCGGCGATGTCTGGGTCGGCGTCGGCCGTCGCCGCCACCACCGGGGCCACCTCCCCCGGTCCCGGCTCGGCGGCCCGGCCCGCCTTGAGCGCGCTGAGCACACGGAGCTCGGCGGGGCCCGACGCCACCCAGCCGTTGGCCACCATCAACTCGGCCACGGCGGGGCTGCGGGTCTTGGCCCACACCGCGCAGACCGCGTCAATGGCGGGCTGCTTCTTTAGGGCACCGAGGGCGTCGTAGCCGAGCCCGTGGCCGCGCTCGGCCACGACGGTGGCCAGCGCTCTGGCCGCCGCCGGGTCGTAGATGCCCGACAGCGCCTGCGCTGCGCCCATCGCCACATCGGGGTCGCCGTCGGTGAGCGCATCCACGAGGGGAGCGACATCCAACACTCCGACTCTCGGCGCTCGGCCTGCCTTGAGCGCGCTGAGCACACGGAGCTCGGCGGGGCTCGACGCCACCCAGCCGTTGGCCACCACCAACTCAGCCAGGGCCGGGCTGCGGGTCTCGGCCCACACCGCGCACACCGCGTCGAGGGCGTCGGGCGCGGTGAGCGAACCCAGGGCAGTGCGAGCAATGGCGGCCACCTCGTCGTCGATGTCCCCCGCCACGTTCACCAAGGGCATTGCCCGTTCCCAAGACGTGGCGGAGGCCAGGGCGTGGGCCAATGCCCGTGCCGCCTCCGAGGTGTCGAGGCGCGCAGCCAACCCGTGCGCAGCCCGCAGCCGGCGCTGGCGGGCCAGCAGGCCGACCGGGTCGGACACGAGTCGTTGGCGTAGCTCCTCGACGGTCTTGGGGGCCACCTATGGCCACCTGAGCGGATCGACGCCGCTCAGCGTCAGCCCGCCGGTCGAGTCGATCACCACCTCCGCGTCGGGCACGGCGTCGATGTCGGCGGGCGAATAGCGCTCGCTCAGCAGGTGCACCACCTGGTTGGCCGAGCCCCGCAGGCCCGTCCCCAGGGGCTGGCCCTCGTCGTAGCGACCGGCGACCAGCACGTCCACGCACGCCAGCAGCCGCCCGGCGCCGGCCATGGCCGCGACCTCCTCCCGGGTGTAGCCGGTGAAGACCAGCGTCGACAGGTTGGTCCTCGAGCGCAGGCGCTCCAGGAAGGCGACCAGGCCCCGCCGCTGCTGGAGGGGCTCGCCGCCGCTCACGGTGACGCCCTCGATAGGCCGTTGGGCGGCGGCGGCCACGATCCGCGCCACCAGCGCATCCACCCACCGCCTCCCCGCCGAAGGGGTGGGTGGCGGGGTTGAAGCAGCCGGGGCAGCCCAGCGAGCAGCCCTGGGTCCACACCACCGCCCGCAGGCCCGGCCCGTTGGCGCGGCTCGCCCCTGCGAAGGCGTGGAGCCGCAGCGACGGCTCACGGCCGGCCACGAGCTATTGGCCCCGGAGCTCCTGGCGGGCGGGGTTGGTGACCTCGCGCCCCGCTCCCGCCTCGGGGGTCATCTCCCGGCTGGCGACGTCGCCGCCCAGGGCCGCCTCCAGTCCGGCGGTGAGGTCGAGGCAGGCGCCCCCCTTCACCCCCCGCACCAGCCGTCAGCCCTCCGCATGGGGAACATTCCGTCCACGCTCATCATTATTCACTAACTAAGAGTGGCGATGACGTTCTCGCATCTTCTTCGAAAACATCCAGCCAATGAGGGCAACCACTCCACCAAATATCATTTCAAGTGGTCCTAGCAAGGTTCCAATATCGAGAGCCGCTAGCCAGTCGCTATCGTCGTCACCGGAGTGAGGAGCTTTCGGGTCGTCAGGCATTTCGTCCATCCGTAGGTCGAGGGAAGTTTTCATTTATGAAGCCGCAGGTAAAGGCCGAGGTGGCCCCCTTCGGGATTGGCCCGGGGTCGAACGTCGACGAGCACTCCGCCCACGA
>JANMRJ010000173.1:0-1128 GCA_031370985.1 Acidimicrobiales bacterium | reverse complement strand
CACACGACTCGCGCCGACGACCCCCGGCCCGCGGGTTCGTCGGCGTCGGGTGGCGGCGCGGGAGCGGCTCGATGAACTTGTGCGACTTCCGCCCGTCGGGGTGGAGCGCCGGTCGAAGCCCCGTCACCGGGTCGCGCCTGGGCTGGCAGAAGAACCTCGGGCGCTCGAAGTCGGAGCCGCGCCCGTAGAACCCGTTGAGCCAGATGCCGCCCCTGTGCCCGAAGGGGCACGGAGGGCGGCTGGTCGGGAGCATCTGGCGCGGCATCGTGGCCGCATCGACCCGCCTCATTGTGCCGCCTACAACGGCAGAGAGGTCCTATGAAACCCCCACCAGACGCGTTACCCCGCTCGGCGCCACCGTCTGAGGACTCCCCGGTCCTTGGTGGTTGCGGGCAAACTCGCGCCGGTCGATCATTCGCCGGTGGCGCCGTCGATCTGTTCGCGCAGGATGTCCATCTGGCCCAGGTGACGGGCCGACTCCTGGAGGACGTCGACGAGCAGGCGACCGACCCGGACCGGCTTGCCGTGGGCGACGATGACTGACTCCGGGTCGACGGCTGCGAGGGTCGCCTGCGACCTTGCCCACTCCGCGTCGAACGTGGCGACCACGCTGGCGATCGTCTCGTCCGGCCCCAGCCGGAACTCGAAGGCCGTGTCGTCGGCGCGCCAGAGCGACGGCAGCTCGCTCCCGCCGATATGCCGCTGGATGTGCTCGCGCTGGACGGCGCTGAGGTGCTTGACCAGGCCGAGCAGGCTCATCGCCGGCGACGAAGGCAGGAGCGTCGCCCGGGCCTGCGCCTCGCTCAGGCCGTCGAGCTTGTTCACGCACGTGACCGAGACGAACCCCAAGAATGCCATCACGGACGCGAGCAGCGTCCCGTCGCTGGCTGGCCACTCGCGCACCCTGGGAATCGGAACCATCACGACGCGATGCTAGCAGAACAGGCGTTCGATTGGCAACCGGCGACATCGATCGCGCCGCACCCCGGATCCGCCGACATCCATCGTGCCGGCCCCACGGGATCCGCCAACCAGCCGATCAGCCCGCGTCGAGGCCGGCCGACGCCACACCCCGCTCGGCCAACGAACGTACCCCCAGGAGCACGGCCAGGGCGGCCACGACAAGCA
>JANMRJ010000151.1:0-1246 GCA_031370985.1 Acidimicrobiales bacterium | reverse complement strand
GCGACATCGGCAGGTGAGTCGCCCAGTGCCCGCCGCCACGGAGTGAGGCCGGTGGCGCTGCGAGGTGGGGGTCCCAGCAACGCCGGCAGCGGCCCGGTCGCCTCCTGCTCGGCCATGGCCAGGCGACCCTGGCGCTGGCGGTCGATGGCCGCGTCGAGCAGCACCAGCCGGCGGTGGTCCGCGTCGGGCCCGCCACTGCGCCGGCCCAGGGCCTGGGCGGCGCCGTCCGCCGCCCACACGAGGACAGCGAGGGGGTCCTCGGCGCTGTCAAGCTCCCGGACGCCGGCCCGGCCCCGGCCGAGAATGCGGGCGATCACCGCCTCCGGGGTCGACCCCGGGACCTGCAGCGCACGGGTGATGGCGGCGGTGAGCGGGCGGCACTCCAGGGCCTCGGAGGCGATGCCATACGTCGACGCAAGCTCGGCGCGGGCCCGGCGCAGGGACTCGGCCAGGGGCGGACGGGCCCCGACCCGGGCGGCGAGGGTGGCGTGCTCGGCCCACAGCCACACCGGCGGGCGGCCCATGAGCCGGCCCACCTCGGCCGCGTCGGGCTCCGCGGCGCTGGCCATGGTCTGGGTGGCGTCGATCCGCATCGCCTCGGCCAGGGCGGCGACATCGTCGGGACCGAGCGCCGGGACGGCCCGGCCGCCATCGAGGCGCTCGACCTCGTCGGCCTCGGGGAGAGTCATGCCGTAGTAGTGGGTCGCCTCCGCGGCCCGGGAGGCGGCCACGTAGATCGCCTGACGGTGGGTGCCGGCCTTGGTGACCAGCACATAGGCGCTCAGCGCGGTGCGGCCCTGCACCCCGTGGGCGGTGGAGGCGTAGGCGTGGGCCAGGCCCGGGGCATCGATGCGCCGGCGGCCCTCGGCGCTGACCACGGTGCGCTCCTCCAGGAACCTGGCGCCCAGGGTCACCGCGTGGGCCGGAGCGGTCCCGACCTCCAGGGCGACGGTCACCTCCCGGCGGGCCGGGTCGAGGCCCCCGATCCTGCCCACCGAGCCGGTGAAGATGCCCAGCCCTTCGTCGTTTCGGGTGGCCCGGACCACCTCGCCCACCCCCAGCAAACGGGACACCACCGCCCGGTCGGGGGCGGCCACGGCGATGGTGATCGGCTCACCACTGAGGTGTCCCGCCGAAGCGAGGACCTCCCGTGCGGCGCGGTTGAGCCACTCCACCTCGGCCACGGTGGTGGCGATCATCAGCTTGGAGGTCCCCGGCGCCCCTGGGTCGACGGCCCAGTCCTCCA
>JANMRJ010000090.1:0-1729 GCA_031370985.1 Acidimicrobiales bacterium | reverse complement strand
CGTACCACCCGCGCCGCCGGCCCCGCCCAGGCCGCCCACGCCGCCGGCCCCACCGCCGACGCCGGGCGCGCCGGGCGCCCCCGCGGGACCGGGCACACCGGCTGCGCCGGGCGTGCCGGTGCCCGCCGCGCCGGCTGTTCCGGTGGCACCGACGGCACCCGTGCCCGCCGCGCCAGTGGCGCCGGCCACGCCGGCCGCGCCGGTCAGGACGTTGATCGCTGCGCCACCCGGGCCGGCCGTGCTGGTGGCCGTGCCGCCGGCGCCGCCCAGACCGCCGACCACGGTGGCAACCGTGTTGTTAAGGGCGAGGCCCGTACCGCCGGAGACCGAGAAGGTCGAGGTGGATGCGCCCGAGTTGGCGAAGCTGTTGGCCGTGCCGATCGAAGTGGTCGAGCCGGTGTTGCCGGAGTTGCCCGAGCTACCCGAGGTCACCGGGGCGCCGACGAGGTCGATCACCATGGCGAGAGCGCTGCGGGGACCGAAGACGTTGGCGATGCCGAGGATGCCGGTGTTGAGGGCGAAGGGGTTGGAGATCGGGGTGCCGGGCGTACCGGGAGTGCCGGAGTTGCCGGAGTTGGAGGTCGGGTTGGAGGTCGAGGTGGAGATGGCGGCGCCGGTGGCGCCGGTGTTGGTCGCGCTCGACTGGGCGGTCGACAGCCCGGAGCTACCGGAGGTGGCCGAGGGGCTGGCGGTGATGGCAGCCGCGCCGCCGGCGCCGCCGACAGCCGAACCGGTGGCCACGCTGGATCCCGCGGTCGCACTGGGGCTGCCGGTACCGGTGGCGCCACCGGTGCCGGTGTTGGTGGCCGCTCCACCGTTGCCGGACGAGGCGTTCGCCGCCCCACCCGTGCCGCCGCTGCCGGCGTTGGCGGAGATGCCATTGCTGTTGACAGCAGCACCCGTCGGACCCGACTGGGCGGTCGAGTCAGAGGCCGCGCCCGAGTTCGAACTGCTCGACGACCGGCCGGTGCTGGTCGCAGCACCGGTGCCGGCCGCCGCGGCAGCCACCGTCGTCGGCGTCTCGCCAACCGATCCACCAGTGCTCTGGGGGATGGTGGCCGGGACGCTCGTCGACGGCTGCGGGAGCGTCGACGGCGACATCTGGGCGACCGCGGCACCGCCGCAGAACACCAGGATGGCGGCAATAAGCGCGCCCACCGAGGCGGAAACGCTTGAGATCTTCCGGGAACCAGGCCTGCCAGCGTTCATGCTCATCCCTTGTCGGTGGGGTCGGCGACGACCCTGTCGGTACTCCGAGACACTGCCGGAAGGGCATCAAGCCCGTCCGTACTACGAGAAACGATCCGCACGAGGGGTCCGCTCGACCCCAGACCGCTGTGGTTTACCACGGTCCGCGCGGCGAAGGAAGGACCCAAATCGGGTCTTTCTAGGCCGCTGACCTGCACCTTTGCCGCTGTTGGATGCCCGTTGGACGCCCAACACGCGACGTTGGAGGCCCTACACGGCCTCCGAAGGCCGCTTTGGGCCTTTTCCAGAGGACTTTGGCGGCCTGTCGGGGCAAATGGGACCCACTGGCGGCCGGCGACTGTCTTCGGGAAAATTTCAGCCAGCTGGCGGGTGCCCGGCGTGACTTCCGGAGCCGGGACGGCTGTTGGACCCTCAAGTGACGCTTGAGGCTGGCCGGCAGCGGCGTGCCGGCGCCGGGCGAGGGCGAGGAGGAGGGCGCCGGCCAGCACCAGCGCGGCGGCCAGGCGGAGGAGGGCGGCGG
>JANMRJ010000028.1:0-3625 GCA_031370985.1 Acidimicrobiales bacterium | reverse complement strand
ACCATGAAGCGGCTGACCGACGCCGGCCTGGTGGAATCGCCGGTAACCTTCGCCAAGAACAACCTCGAGATCCTGGTTGCCCCGGGGAACCCGAAGGCCATCCGCGGCCTGGCCGACCTGGCCCGCGGCAACCTCAAGGTCGTGCTCGCCGACGACGCCGTCCCGGCCGGGAGGTATGCGGCCCAGGCGCTGCAGGCGGCCGGCGTGACGGTGCGTCCGGTCTCGAAGGAGGCCGACGTAAAGTCGGCGGTCTCCAAGGTCACCCTGGGCGAGGCTGATGCCACGATCGTCTACGTCACTGACATCAACGCCGCAGGTGCCAAGGGCCAGGGGGTCGAGATACCGCCGGCGTTCAACGTGGTGGCCGAGTACCCGATCGCCGTCGTGAAAGGCACGAAGAACCAGGCCGCGGCTTCCGCATTCGTCGACACGGTGGTCAGGGGCGCTGGCCAGGACGCGCTGCGCCGGCGCGGCTTCCTGGCGCCGGTATGAAACGCCTCAGTTGACCTTGCATCAGCAAGGCGGATCCTTCGTGTTGTCGTGCCGGTGCCAGTTCTAGGGTGGCGACTATGCCTCCTACAAGGTCGGTCAGGCCGCGGCGCTCCTCGATCGTCGGTCGCTCGGCCCGGAACCGCTTCGCCGGCATCGTGACCAAGGTGACCAAGGATGCGGTCGCGGCCCAGGTGGAGATCCAGGCCGGACCCCATCGGTTGGTGTCGCTGATGACCGCGGAGGCGGCCGAGGAGCTGGGACTGGCGCCCGGCGTGATGGCGGTGGCCGCGGTCAAGGCGACAAGCGTGGTCGTCGAGATCCTGGCTCCCTGAGATGAGTGCGGCCCGCCAGCGCCCGCCGGCCGGCGGCATACCCGACCGGGCCCCCGTGCTACCCGTGCTCGCCGCCGCGCTTGGCGCTCTGCTGTTCGCGCTGCCGCTCGCCGGCCTGGCCTGGCGGGCGCCGTGGTCATCCGCGTGGCAGGAGCTGCGCAGCACGCCGGCGCGCGACGCCCTCCGCCTGTCGCTCGTCACCTCGCTGGCGGCCACTGGGATCGCCCTCGCCCTCGGCGTGCCCCTGGCCTGGGTGCAAGCCCGGGTGGACTACCCGGGCAAGCGGGTCGTCCGCGCCCTGACCACGCTGCCGATGGTCCTGCCGCCGGTCGTCGGGGGGGTGGCCCTGCTCCTCGCCCTCGGGCGGCGGGGGATCGTGGGCAGCCAGCTCGATCGCATCGGCGTGCACCTGCCGTTTACCACCGCCGGCGCCATCGTCGCCGAGGCCTTCGTGGCCATGCCGTTCCTGGTGCTCACGCTGGAGGCGGCGTTCCGTGGTGCCGACCGCCGGCTCGAGGACGCGGCCCGCACCCTGGGCGCCAGCCGCTTCACCGTGTTCCGTCGGGTGACGATGCCCCTCGTTGCTCCCTCGCTGGTGGCCGGGACGGTGCTGTGCTGGGCCCGGGCCCTGGGCGAGTTCGGCGCCACCATCACCTTTGCCGGCAATCTCCAGGGGACCACCCAGACGCTGCCGCTCTTCGTCTACATCAAGCTTGAGGGTTCCGACCCCGACTCGGCCATCGTGCTTTCGCTGGTCCTGCTGGGCGTCTCGCTCGCCGTTCTGATCGGCCTCCGTGATCGCTGGCTCACGGCGCGGTGACCGGCCAGTGACCCTCACTGCGCACGTCGGCGTCGACCTCGGCGCCTTCACCTTGGACGTGGAACTGGAGATCGAAGCCGGCCGGACCCTTGCCGTCGTCGGGCCCAACGGCGCCGGCAAGACCACCCTCCTGCGGGTCCTGGCCGGGCTTCTCCCCCTGTCGAGCGGGCGGATCGACCTCGACGGCACCGTCCTCGACGAGCCGGCCCGCGCCACCTTCCTGCCCCCGGAGCGGCGCCCGGTGGGCGTGGTGTTCCAGGACAACCTGCTTTTCCCTCACCTCAGTGCCCTCGACAACGTGGCCTTCGGTCTGCGGACCTCTGGCCACCGCCGAGTCGAGGCCCGCCGCCTCGCCGCCGGCTGGTTGGAGCGGGTCGGCCTTGGCGATCGGGGGAGCGCTCGCCCCGGCGAGCTCTCGGGCGGCCAGGCCCAGCGGGTGGCCCTGGCCCGGGCGCTTGCCCCCAACCCGACCCTGCTCCTCCTCGACGAGCCCCTTGCCGCGCTCGATGCCACCACCCGCAACGACACGCGGCGAGACCTCCGCCGCCACTTGGCCACCTTCGCCGGCGTGCGCCTCCTCATCACCCATGACCCGGTCGACGCCGCCGTCCTCGCCGATCAGATCGTCGTGCTGGCCGGCGGCCGCGTCGTCCAGAGCGGCACGCCGGCCGAGATCACCGCCCGACCGCGCAGCCGTTGGGTGGCCGAGCTGACCGGGACCAACCTCTTCGCAGGGACCGTGGCTGGCGGCGTCGTCACGATCGATGGCGGCGGAACCCTCACCGTTGCCGATCATCTTCCGCCCGGACGAGGCTTCGCCGTCGTCCACCCTCGCGCCGTCTCATTGCATCGGGCCAGGCCCGAAGGGTCGGCTCGCAACGCCTGGGCGGGGCGGGTCAACGGTCTGGAGCCGCTGGGCGACCGCCTGCGGGTGCGCATCAACGCCATGCCACCGATCGTGGCCGAGGTCACTGCCGCCGCCTTCACCCAGATCGGTCTCGCCGACGGCGCTGATGTCTGGGTGGCCGTGAAGGCCACGGAAATCGACATCTACCCCGAATGACGCAATCCCTGTCGAGCGCTGGCCCGTACATTCCCCGGGCGGCCCTTCTCTCGGGACCTGGAGCTGGGGGCGAGAGAAGGGTCGCCCGTCTCTACGGCAGCTCGTCGCGGAAGGTGAACAGCCGGACGCCCGGCTCATATGGCGCTGGCGGCACCACCAGGCGGTGGGCGCAACTCGATGAACCCGCCGGCCCCGAGTCCACACGACGGTGGCGCCCGGGGTCGCGGCCCTGGCCGGCGCAGATGCTCACCACCCGGAGCGGCCCGGGCGCGGCCCGGTCGAGCATCTCGGCAATGCATCGCTGCACCTCCGCCAGCCGATCATCCATGCCGGAGCCCGGCCTGTCGTACTGCGCGTGCCAGTCCAGCCAATCTTTCGTCGCCATCGCCAGAGTGTCGCGCCCGCACCGCGATGGCGCTCGCCGCCCCTAGCTAGGCTCGCCCAGTCGGAAGGAGGCCACCGTGGCTGACAGCTGCACCCATCTCGACCAGGCCACCGATGTCACCCCGTCAAGCGACGGGTGCGAGGACTGCATCCCGCCCGGCGGCGCCCCGTCGTTCTCGCATTCGTGACCCGCTGATGCTGGTCGCCGACGCCGGCCGTTTCGCCGAACTGGTCGAGGAGCTGGCGGCGGCGGGCGCATACGGCCTCGACGCCGAGTTCCACGGCGAGACCTCGTACTACCCGCGCCTGGCCGTCCTCCAGGTGGCCACCCCGACGCGGGCGGCGGTGGTCGACGCCACCCTGGTCGACATCAGCTCGTTGCGGGCGGTGCTGGAGGGGCCGGCGCTGATGGTGGCCCACGCCGGCGAGCAGGACCTCCAGGTGCTTCTCCGGGCCACCGGCGCCATCCCCGCCCGCATGCTCGACACTCAGATCGCCGCCGGCTTCCTGGGCTTCGGCTCGCCGTCGCTGGCC
>JANMRJ010001174.1:0-2888 GCA_031370985.1 Acidimicrobiales bacterium | reverse complement strand
GCTGGGAGCCGGCGGGGTGGCTGTAGTGGCTGTGCTGGTGCTGCGAGCCATGGGTGAGTGGCGAGCTGACCGAGGCGTCCATCAACGCTGACGGGGCTGGACAGCACGAACCGCGTCGCTGGCCTGAGCGGCGCAGGCGAGATCGCTCCCTGCGGAATCGAGTGCGGCGTCATCGAGTGCGGCGTCATCGAGTGCGGCGTCATCAAGTACAGCGTCATCGGCCGCATGGCCCGCAGGCTACCGGGACTGATGCCGTCGAGTTGCCGGTCACTCATGGAGTAGGTATCGGCGGCACCGGCTCAGACCTGTAGCGATGCCCCGCCGACACCGGGCAGGAAGCGGGCCACCTGGCGGGCGGCGGACGCGGCCACTGCCCGCTCCATGGCGTGGGCCAGGGCGGCATCGACGGCCATCGACGCCGTCGGGCGGGCCCGTTGCAGGGCCTCGGTCACTGCGCCCAGGCGGTCCGCCGGCATGCCGGCGACCACGAACGGCTCCCACACGTTGGACTCGAACAGCACGACGAAGCGGCCGGCGATGCGGTCGGCGTCGGCCACCAGCCGCTCGTATTCGTCAAGCACCGCCGCCAACGGCACGCCGGCGGCCACCAGCTCGGCGCCGACCCGCAGCAGCCGGGGGCTGGGCGCCTCGAGCTCGCCATCGACGGCTACCAGCAGGCCGAGAGCGATCGACCGCTCCAGTAGCTCCGGGTGTTCCACCCCTTCGGGGAACATCTCCATGAGCTGATCGAGGGGAACCCGCGCGGGCGTCTCGTCGCTCCACGGGGCGGTCAGCACCTCCTCGAAGCCGAGAACGTCGTTCAGCCCCCGCCCCTCCTCCCAGGCGTCGAGCAGGCACTGGATGGCGGCGAGGGAGAAGCCCCGCTCCTGGAGGTTGTCGATGTACTTCAGGCGGGCCAGGTGACCCTCGTCGTAGTAGCCGACGCGGCCTTCCATCCGGGGCGGCGGCAGCAGGCCGCGGGTTTGGTAGGCGCGGATGTTGCGGCTGGTGGCCCCGGACTCCCGGGCCAGCTCGTCGATCGTCATGCCTCCCATGCCGTGCCTCCCACCACCGAAGATTACACTTGTTTTCGTGACATCAATCGATGTAATGTTCGTCACATGATCGCAACCACTGAGTGGGGTTGGAGTGCCTGGGCCTGGTTGGTCATCCCGCTGGCGTCGTACTGCTTGGTCAGTCTGACGCTGTTCGCCTTCGGGCGGACGGATGAGACCAACCCGCTGAAGTTCTTCTTCGGTCAGATCGGCGACACCCTGGAGCGCATCACCGGCTACCCCGGCTGGTCGATGGCCGGCGCACTCAGCGGCCTCATCATGCTGCTGGTCGTCGTCATCGGCTTTTACTGGGACGTCGCCTGGCACATCGACAACGGACGTGACAATCAGCTCTTCACCCCATCCCATGTGATGATCCTCGTCGGCTTGGGCGGGCTGATCTATGCCGCCGGCATCGCCGTCCTGTTCGCCAGTATCGCGAAGGCCCAGACCGCGCTGCGATGGGGCGCGTTGCACATCCCGTGGTCGGCCGTTTTGCTCGTTGCGCTCGGCATGGGTGGCGTCACCGCCTTCGGGTTCGACGCCATGTGGCACGAGGCATACGGGATCGATGTCACCCTGTGGAGTCCGCCCCACATCCAGCTGGTCGTGTCGGGTTCGCTGGGCACCATCGCCCTCTGGCTCATGCTGGCCGAGGCCCGGCCCTACGCCGAGCCCACCCTGCTGGGCAAGAGCATCAACGTCCTTACCGCCGGCACGGTCCTGGTCGGCATGAGCACACTCCAGGGCGAGTTCGACTACGGCGTGCCCCAGTTCCAGGTGCTCTACCTGCCGATCCTGATCATGATCGCCGCCGGCTTCACCCTCATGGCCGTCCGGCGGGCGCTCGGGGTCGGCGGAGCACTGAAGGTGGTCGGCGTCTACCTCGTCCTACGGGCGTTCCTCGCCCTCTCCATCGGCGGGGTCATGGGCCACACCGTCCCCCACTTCCCGCTGTACCTCGGCTCGGCCCTCATCGTCGAGGGCGTCTTCTACTGGTTGGGCACCGAACGGCCCGTGCGCCTGGCCCTGGTCACCGGCGCCTTGGTGGGCACTGTCGGCCTGGTCACCGAACTGGGCTGGGTGACCCTGTGGGGCTTCTCCACCTCGGCCCGCATGCCGGCATCGCTCGCCCTGAAGATCGCCATCCTTGGCCCCATCGCCGCCATGTCCGCCGCCCTGGTCGGCACCGCCCTGGGCGGTGCCGTCGTCAAGGCCCGGGAGCGCATCCCCGCCGCCGCACTCGTCGGGGCGGGCGTCGCGCTCCTCGCCACGCTGGCCTTCCCCCTCCCCCGCGATGTCGGCCCGGTCACCGCCACCGTCCGTCTGACCCAGGTCGGGAGCATGGCCAACGTCGAGGTCACCCTCGACCCGCCCGACGCCGCCCGCCGGGCCACCGCCTTCGCCGTCTCCGCATGGCAGGGTGGCTCCGAGACCGTCGGGGCCGACCTCAAGCAGGTCTCCGTGGGCCGCTACGTGTCCTCCCGCCCAATGCCGGTCACCGGCACGTGGAAGACCATGGTCAGCCTCCAGCGGGGCGCCGAGGTTATGGCCGTGCCGATCTACCTGCCGGCCGACCCCGAGATCGGCGCCCCCGAGGTTCCCGCCATCCCGGTCCGCACCGAGCGCTTCGTCCGCAACACCACCATCCTCCTGCGGGAGGTCAAGGGTGGCCCCGCCGGCGTCGCCGTCTTCGCCTACTCCGGCCTGGCCGTGGTGGTCGCCACCTTCATCGCCCTCATCGCCGTCACCGCCCGCCGGGTGCCGCCCGTCTCGCCCCCGCCGTCGGCGGGGCCGTCCGACCCGTGGACGTCGCCGCCGGCGTGGGTGCCG
>JANMRJ010001173.1:0-2250 GCA_031370985.1 Acidimicrobiales bacterium | reverse complement strand
TGCGGGTGGCGACGCCGTCGGGCGGGGCGCAGTACCTCAGCCACGGCTCCCCGCCGTGATCTACACCTTCTACTCCTACAAGGGGGGCGTCGGACGGTCGATGGCGTTGGCCAATGTGGCTCAGTGCCTGGCCATCTACGGGCTCCGGGTGGTCATCGTCGACTGGGACCTCGAGGCGCCCGGCCTCGAGAGCTTCTTCTATGCCGACCGGGCCGACCTCGACGGTGTGCAGACCGCGCTCGGGGTCCTCGACCTGCTCCTGGCCTACAAGCAGCAGTTCCCGCTGCTCCGCCCGACGGGTCCCGACGAGCCGTTCGACGTGGTGCTGGCCGAGGCCCTCGAACCTGTCCGCCACCTGCTCGTCCCCGTGGTCCCGCCACCGAGCGAGGGCAGCCGGGCGGGCGTATGGCTCCTGCCAGCGGGGTGGCGGTCGGGCGAGCGGTTCGACCATTACGCCCGTCTGGTCCAGGGCTTCGATTGGGAGGACTTCTACGCCAACTACGCCGGCGCCGCCTACTTCGACTGGCTGCGGAGCCAGCTGACCGCGGCTGACGTGGCTGACGTCGTGCTCATCGACAGTCGTACCGGCATCACCGAGATGGGTGGGGTCTGTACCCGCCAGCTCGCCGACGTGGTGGTGTCGTTCTGCGCGCCGAACCTCCAGAACCTGAACGGTGTGGCCGCCATGGCCCAGTCGTTCATCCGGCCCGACCTCCTTGCCGCCCGCGGTCGCCCCCTGGAGGTCGTCGCAGTGCCGACCCGGCTCGACAACAGCGAGATCGACGCCCGAAACCGGTTCGAAGAGCGGTTCCGGGCGTCCCTCGACAGCCTGACCCCGCTCGCCTTCCGGGAGGCCAACTGCAGCTTCTGGGACCTTCGCATCCCGTACATCCCGAAGTACGCCTACGAGGAGACCCTCGCCGTCGGCGGCCCCGGCGCCCGGGCCGAGGAGCTCGAGACCGCCTACCGCAACCTGGCCACGCAGCTGCTGCTGCTGGCGCCGGAGGACCGGGTGCCGCGTGGCCTGTGGGGTGGGTCGTCGCGTCGCACGTCCCCGGGCGACGGGCCGGCGGTGTGGCACGTGCCCCTGCCGGCGAACCCGAACTTCGTGAGCCGGGCCGAGGAGCTGGCACGGATCGCCGTCGCGCTCGACGCGCCAGACCGGGCTCTCCCCGTGGTGACCGTCCAGGGGCTGCGGGCGACAGGCAAGTCCGCGCTGGTTGCCGAGTACGTCCACGGCCATCGGGCCTCCTACGACGTGGTGTGGTGGCTGTCGGCGGTGAGCCGCGACACCCTGGTTCAGGGGATGGCTTCCCTCGCGGTGGCATTGGACCTGGCGGTCCCAGCCGAGGCCGACCCGGCTGCGCTCGTGCGGCGCTGGCTCGAGCGGAGTGGGCGTTGGCTCCTCGTGTTCGACGACGCCGACAGCCCAGCTGTGCTTGACGGCTTCCTGCCGACGGCCGGCTCCGGCCACGTCATCGTGGTCACCACGCGCGCCGCGGGCTGGCGCTCGTTGGGGGACGTGGTGCCCGTGCCCATGCTCTCGACGGAGGAGTCGCTGCAGTTGCTCTCCCGGCGGACGGGCCTGGCGACGAACGACGAGGGCCTGCGCCGGCTGGCCGAGGCGCTCGGCGGCCTCCCTCTCGCCTTGGAGCTGGCCGGCGCGGCGCTGGAGGAACGCGGGATGACGCCGGTCGAGTACGTCGCGGCCCTCGATGACCCAGCCGGACCGCTGGCCTGGCGGATCTTCGACGAGTCCCTGGACGAGATCGAGTCGGTCGCGCCCGCGGCGTACGACGTCATGCACCTCTACGCTTACCTCGACGCCGGTGGTGTGCCCGTCGAGCTGCTCAGCGACGTCCCGGGGCTGGCGAACCCGGGTGTTGCCGCCGCCGTCAAGGAGCTGACCCGCTCGGGTTTGGGCCAGCTCGATGCCGGCTCGCTCGTGCTGCACCCATTGTTGGTGCGGGCCGCGCGCCGGCGCCGGAACTCGACGGTCCGGTGGGCCGACCTGGCGGTGGCCCGCGTCGGCCAGGCCTTCCCGACCGATGTCGACGACCCCACGGTGTGGCCCGAATGCCGGCGCCTGTTGCCGGCGGCGCTGGCGTCGGCTCGCCGGGCGGGTGAGACGGCGGCCGATGCCCGGCGCGAGCTGTTGCCACGGGTCGCCCGGTTCCTCCGCGGCCAGGCCCGTTTCGCCGAGGCCGGCGACGCCCTGGCCATGCTGCCCCGCCACATCGGCGGCGGCGA
>JANMRJ010001150.1:0-1223 GCA_031370985.1 Acidimicrobiales bacterium | reverse complement strand
GGCAGGTCTCCGAGCCCACGGTGGCACGGACAGTGCGTTCGGGTCGGTCCAGGGTTCCCACTCCGGAGCGGTGACGCCCACGGCGTGGATCCGCGCCAGCATCATCGCCATCTCTCGCACCCACTCCTCTGGTCGTCGGGGCTCGAGCTGGATCCGCCCCGGCGCCCTGGTCATGAGGACGGCGGGCTCGCCATCGATCTCGGTGCCATCGGTAACGGCGACGAGGCGAGGGGCCGGGACGTGGGTGGAGGCCAATGCGTCGAGCACGGACGCCTCGGCGACGACCGCTGATCGCGTCCACGCCGTCCACTCCTGGCCTCCCGGCATCCAGCGGCGCAGGACGAGGTGACGACGCTCGCCCCTACTGGCGACTGTGACTCGATGGACCGACGCTTGTGGACTGCCGCCTGTCAGCCTTCGCCAGCCCACGACCCGGGCGGTCGGCGACACGCAGCGAGCGACCCATTCCATCGTCACCAGCGACGGCCGCCGCTGGTAGGGCTCCATCGACACGACCCTACGAAAAGGGGACCGGTCCGGTGGCCAGCCAGTTATCGACCTCGCCCGCCCCACCGGCGGCGTACTTCCAACGACATCGACCACGAGGTCGTAGGGAAGGGCCCACGCTCCGGCGGGAGTCGCTTGGGCACGCGCCGTTCCTGGGAACCTTCCGTCGCTTCGCCGGCCCTCTCGACGCTCGAGCTCCGCAAGCTCCCAGTGCAGACCGACGAGCCACGCCTCGTAGGGTGCGAAGACGGATGAAGCCATGGCCCGAGCACTCGGGTGCCACAGGCCGGCCTCGACGACCAGGTCCAGTCCCGCGTCCAGGTAGCCGCGAATGGCGTACGCGACACCGCTGGTGACCACCTCTTCCCGCGTCACCGTCACCAGCTCCGGCCGCCCACTCGGTCCTGTCAAGCCGCACCGGTTGTTGAGCGCCGCGCTGGCCGACGGGATCGTCGTCATGCCAACCCGCCCAGCCTGTCGATCCTCGACGACGATCCCATCGACCTACCCCGTCCACGCGACCGGACCAGCGTGATCGACGAGCCGGCGTTTCTGGAGGTGCAGGAGCAACGGCTGCCGCCCCCCACGGCCGAGGGGCCGGCGGCGGCTTAGGAGCCGGCGCAGATCGGCGGGACACGCCGCGTTGGGACGGCAGTCTCAGGCCCGACGGTGAGGCACGCCTGGAGATCCAGACCGTTCGTGGGCGGCACGGCCGG
>JANMRJ010000144.1:0-2636 GCA_031370985.1 Acidimicrobiales bacterium | reverse complement strand
CCGTCATCATGCCCCTCCCCGCGCCGGCCTCGCCGGCTCACGTCAGCCAATGGACCATGTCCAATGGTTCGGGCGGAGCTTGGGTGAGGAAGGCGGCCAGGCCGAGGACAAGGTTCTCCGGGTAGGCGCCCGTGGTGGGGTCACGGTGAACGGCGGTACCCGAGTGCGGCCCGGACGTGGGATGGACTCAGCCCGAACACATCACCCGCCCGGTCCACCCGCTGATCGGCAGGCACGTCGCTGTCGACAACGCCGGCGATCACCTCCCACACGTCTGGGCCGCCGGCCAGCCCGGCGCGGCGGCCGGTCGGCCCGTCGCGGAACACGACGAGCGGGTGGCGCCGGATTCGAAGGCCCTCCCTTCAGCCGGTCGGCCACAGCCATAGCCCACCTCCCGTTGATGTCAGCACGAGCCCAGGCCGCTACCCGGCAGCGGCGGGGTCGACCAGCCAGATGACCCGGTCGGCCTTGATCCGGGTGGCGGGGATATCGGGGTCGCCCCGGCGCACGGCGGCGAAGGCCTCACACTTGGACTCGCCCTCGACGGTGACGATGGCCAGGCGGGCCCGGGCGATGCCCGAGAAGGTCAGCGTCATCCGCTCGTGGGGGTTCAGGCCGGCCGGGTCGGTGTTCATCACCACCAGTCGCCCGGGGTCGGCGTCGAGGCCGGCGGAGCCACCGAAGAGGGAGGCGGTGTGGCCGTCGGGCCCGAGCCCGAGGTGCAGGAGATCCAGCTTGCCGACCTTGGCCACCCGCTGCTGGTACGGGTCTGGCCCTTCCTCACACCGCATCGGGTACACGGCGTTGGCCGCCCCGACCCGTTCCAGGAGGGCCTCCCGGCCCAGCCGCTCGTTGGAGTCGGGGTCGCCCGGCGGGACGCAGCGTTCGTCGCCCCAGTAGACATCGACCTGCCACCAGTCGATCTGGTCTGCGCCGTCGGCGGCCAGGCGTTCGTAGCAGCGCCGCGCCGTCCCCCCGCCGGACAGTACGAGCGAGAACCCGTCACCGGGCCGGTTTAGGAACGCCTCGACCACCCGCTCGGCGAACTCGCCGGGTACGTCGTCGACCGTGATGACTTCGCCGTTCACTGTGTTGCTCTCATCGGGCTCGCCCTCATTGGCCTCCCTCGGCCAGCCGGAGGTCGCGGGCGCCGGCCAGCGCTTCCTCGTACACCTCGTCGTGGCCGAACCTGGTGAGCGCAGAGGCCAGGGCCAGCGACGGCCACTGCTCGCGCATCCTCACCGTCTGCTCCACCTGAGGACCGTCCTCGATGTTGACGCAGGACTTGATCTCCCGCTCGGCGCCCAGGCGGGCCACCGTGAACGCGCCCTTCCGGCCGTCGGAAACGGCGTGGATGGCGACCGAGACATGGTCGGCCCGCTCGAGCGCGACGCGCGCCGGTGGCAGGTTGAGGCGGCGGAGGAGCCACCCGCCCAGCAGGTACCTCGGGCCGTGGTTGCCCCGCACCTCGACCCGGTCGACCGCCTCGAGGAACGGCCGGTAGAGGGCGCCCTCGAACAGGCCGGTGAGCATGCTGCGCCACTGTTCGAGGCGCATCCAGGAGAGGTCGGCGACGGGCAGGCGCTTGGCCAGGGTGGCGCTGCGGGCCAGCACGTCGCCGCCGGCCTCGGCCACGGCCCGGCTGTCGACCACAACCCGGTTGGCGGCCTGCATCAGCGGGTCGCCGGGCGAGGGCAGGCCGGCGGGCAGCCACACCACCATGGGGACATCGGGGAGGGCGAACGGCTCGACGATCGAGTCGAGGTGGTGGCGGGCATTGCCGCGGACCCGCAGCACGACCTCCTCGAAGCAGACGGCCCGGCCCTCCCGCTCGATGGCCCGGACCACCACCGAGGCGTCGGTGCCGTTGGCCGCGCCCGGCTCGTCATCGATGGCGACGATGATCAGCGTCCGTGACGGGTGACGGGCGCCGAGGTCGGCGATGATCTTGCGGGCGCCGTCGGCTTCGGCATCGGTGCGGACGACTGCTACCAGCGTGAGCACACTGGTGCGGACCGCGGCGCGCTGCTCGTGCCGGCGCAGGCCAGTCAGGGCCTTCTCGACCTCGGCGACGGTGACGTTGTCGCCCGCCCAGGAGCCGATGGTGGTGACCGCGGGCTCAGGCATGAGTTCGGCGGTCGCCCTTCACGGCTTGCGCCAGCGCCGGCCGTCGCGGTCGAGCAGGGCGTCGGCCTCCGGCGGCCCCCATGTGCCGGCCTCGTAGCGGGCCAGCGGGATGTCGCCCTCCTCGAACGCCTCCAGAACAGGGTCGACGATCCGCCAGGCCTGGGCCACCTCGTCGGAGCGGATGAACAGCGTCGGGTCGCCGAGCAGGGCGTCGAGCAGCAGGCGCTCGTAGGCCTCGGGCGTTTCCTCCAGGAAGGCGGCGCCGTAGAAGAAGTCCATCGACACCGACCGCACCCGGAACGCCTGCCCGGGCACCTTGGCGCCGAACCGCAGCGTGATCCCCTCGTCGGGCTGGATCCGCAGCACCAGGGCGTCGGGCTCGAGGCCCTCGGCCTGGCTCATGGCGAAGGGCAGGTGGGGCACCCTGTTGAACTCCATGGCCACCTCGGTGACCCGCTTGGGCAGGTACTTCCCGGTGCGGACGTAGATGGGAACGCCGGCCCAGCGCC
>JANMRJ010001105.1:0-1126 GCA_031370985.1 Acidimicrobiales bacterium | reverse complement strand
GGACAGCACCCCGTTGTCCTGCAGGGCCTGGATGCCGCCGAGGCAGAAGGCGGCCGAGCGGATGCCACCACCGGAGAGGCACACGCCGAGCCGTGGCTTGCCATCCTTGGGCGGGTCCCAATCCGGGGGTGCGCCCTCCGTCGGGCGCGGCCGGTCACGGGAGCCACCGACGGCGTACGCCCGCTTGTCGCGGGTGGCCACGACGACCACGAGCGCCATCGCTGCGGCGCCGAGGAGGCCGAACTTGACCACCCCCGCTGCCAGCTTGGCCCCGTTCCACATCTCGGTCGCCGTACCGAGCCATTTCTGCAGGTCGGCGGTGATGATGGCGTTCTCGACCAGGTCGGCGATGCCGCCGGCCAGTATCAGGTACGCCCCGGCCGCAGCCGCTGGGCGCCAGGTCCCCCGTGGATCGTTCCGCACCTTGCGGAACAGCGAGAAGACGAGGACGCCGAAGAGCGTGTAGGCCACGGCGAGACCCATGTCGAGGAGAACGCCTGCTTGCAGTCGGCCGATGTTGGTAGCGGTGACCGGCGCTCGGGACCGCTGCGCTGCCCCGAGTGCCGGCGCGACCTGGGAGACGGCGACGGCCAGGCCGGCGGCAGCGAGGAAGGTGGCTGCGATCGCCGCGAGGAGCAGACGCCGGACCTTGGTGTCGCTGAGGCCACGTCGCTCATGATCGAGTTTGCCCGCGCCGGACTCGGCCGCTCCATCGCCAACAGTTCCAGTGCTCATCGCACAACCCCCGCCCATGACCCGATCCGTTGACGGCTCAGGATAGGCTGAACTCCCGTGGCGAAACACATCTTTGTGACGGGCGGCGTAGCAAGTTCCATCGGCAAGGGCCTGACGGCCGCGTCCCTCGGGCGGCTGCTGAAGTGCCGGGGCCTGCGGGTCACGCTCCAGAAGCTCGACCCGTACATCAACGTCGACCCGGGGACGATGAACCCCAGCCAGCACGGCGAGGTGTTCGTCACCGAGGACGGCGGCGAGACCGACCTCGATCTGGGCCACTACGAGCGGTTCATCGACGAGAACCTGCACCGCGACTCCAGCGTGACCACCGGATCGATCTACTCCTCGGTGCTTACCAAGGAACGGCGGGGCGACTACTTGGGGGACACCG
>JANMRJ010001102.1:0-2611 GCA_031370985.1 Acidimicrobiales bacterium | reverse complement strand
CTCGGCGTCGTAGGACAGGCGGACGACGAAGGCGATCGCATCGGGGAAGCCGGCGAAGCGGAACTCGCGGGTGATCACCGGGCCCAGCCGTTCCCAGCCGGGCAGGCGCAGAAGGGCCTCGGTGACCTGAAAATCGGTGAGCGTTGCCATGCCCATGGTGTTTACTTGGTCGAGGAATAGTTCGTTCGGCTAATTAGTTTGGAAAACCAATGACTGCTGCAGGTTCCGTCGCCATCACCGAGGCTGAGCTGGCCTCCCGGCTCCGCCTGGCCGTCACCCGCCTGGCCCGCCGGCTGCGGACGCAGCTCCCCGGCCAGGTCTCGCCGTCGCAGCTGGCGACGATGTCGACCGTCGAGCGCCTGGGGCCGCTGACCCTGGGCGAGCTGTCGGCCGCCGAGCGAGTCAAGCCGCCGACGATGACCAAGATCGTCGCCTGCTTGGAGGAGCTGGGCCTCGTCAGCCGCACCGTCGACCAGAGCGACCGGCGGGTCGCCCGGGTGCAGGCGACGGCCGCCGGCCTGACGTTCATGGAGGAGAGCCGCCAGCAGAAGGACGCCTACCTGGCCGAGCGCCTGCGCAACCTCGACGCCGACGAGCGGGCCGAGCTGCAGCGGGCCGCCGACCTGCTCGAACGACTCCTGGAGGACCAGTGACCGGCCCCGGCCAGCTGCGTGCGAAACGCAACGCCAGCTGCGTGCGGAACGCAACGCCAGCTGCGTGCGGAACGCAACGGGAGAAGCCCAGTCCAACAAGCTCTCACTGGAACGCTCCCGGAGGGAGTGCGAACCAGTGACTGCGGCGGACCTGCGAGCCGTCGGCGCCCGCACCTTCCGGTCCCTGCATATCCGCAACTACCGGCTGTTCTTTTTCGGCCAGCTCGTGTCGGTCACCGGCACCTGGATGCAGACGGTGGCCCAGAGCTGGCTGGTCCTGAACCTCACCGGCAGCGGGATCGACCTCGGCATCACTGTCGCCCTCCAGTTCCTGCCCATGCTCCTGTTCGGCCTGTGGGGCGGAATGCTGGCCGACCGCTACGACAAGCGCACGCTGCTGATCGCCGCCCAGGTGGCCAGCGCGCTGTTGGCCTTCACCCTCTTCGCATTGGTGGCGACCGACGCGGTGGAGCTGTGGATGGTCTACGTCCTGGCCTTCCTGGGCGGCGTGGCAACGATGGTAGACATGCCGACCCGACAGTCCTTCGTCATCGAGATGGTCGGCCCCGACGACATCCCGAACGCCGTCGGGCTGAACAGCGCCATGTACAACACCGGGCGCATCCTCGGCCCGGCCGCCGCCGGCGTCACCATCTCCACCCTGGGCATCGCCCCCGCCTTCCTGGCCAACGCTCTCTCGTACTTCGCCGTCATCGTTGCCCTGCTGGCCATGCGCACCGACGAGCTGCACCGCCGGGCGCCGGCCGAGCGCCGGCGGGGCGAGGTGCGCGCCGGCCTGCGCTATGCGTGGACCGACCCGACCTTGCGCTCCACGCTGTTCCTGGTCGGGGTCCTGGGCATGTTCGGCTTCAACTTCATCGTTGTCCTCCCCCTGCTGGCCAGGTTCACCTTCGAGGGCGGCGCCGGCCTCTACGGCGTGTTCACCGCGCTCATGGCCGCGGGCTCCCTTGCCGGCGCCCTGTTCGCGGCCAGCCGGCTACGCCCCACCCGGCGGCGGCTGATCTCCTCCGGTGTGGCCTTCGGCGTGCTGCTGCTGGCCACGGCGGCCGCCCCCACCGTCTGGCTCACCTGCGTGCTCCTGGTGGCGGTTGGCGCCGCGGTCATGCTCTTCCTGGCTACGGCCAACACCACGCTCCAGCTCAACTCCGACCCGGCCATGCGGGGGCGGGTCATGGCTCTCTACGGCCTCCTCTTCCTGGGTACTACCCCCGCCGGCGCACCGCTGCTCGGGTGGATCTCCGAGGCCTGGGGCCCCCGGTACGGCCTGGCCCTGGGCGGGGCGCTGAGCCTGGTGGCGGCCGGCGCGGCCGGTTCCCGGGGCTGGTCCCGCCGGCGCAGCGACGAGCTCGTCGTCATGCCGGAGAGCTCTTTGTCCGCTGGACTACCGCAGCGGTAGTCCAGCGGACAAAGAACGCCGAGGCGCCGCTGAAGGCCGGCGCACCGACACCCGTGCTGCGGCCATCGCCAGGAGCACCGATCGAGTTGGTCGTCGGTCATGGGCGGTCGGTCGACCGGCTCGGCGTCGAGGACGGCGGGACGCCGGCGCCGGCTAGGCGCTGGATCACGTCCTCGGGCCCGGCGACGATCGCCGAGTCGCCGGGCTCGAGCGCGGCGACCGCCGGCGCCGTCGACTGCGCGGGGCCATGGAGGTGCCGCGTGGCGACGACGCGCACCCCCTCGCTCCGCCAGCGGGCCATCTCGTCGACGCCGATGGCACGGGTCGCCGTGTACCGGAGACCGCAGTACGCGGCGGCGCCGAGCCGGAAGGTGCGCAGCGCCAGGGGATCGGTGGCCGCGGCGACGAAGGCGGGCGTCGCGGCCTGGACGGCCGAGAAGCACTCGTCGATCCCGAACGCCTCCGTCGCCCGCTCGGCGATCGTCTCGTCGAACACCCGGGCCACGGTGCGGATCGTGGGGTTGAGCGTGCGGGCGGTGAG
>JANMRJ010000130.1:0-3643 GCA_031370985.1 Acidimicrobiales bacterium | reverse complement strand
GACCTGGTCCATCCGGGCCTACGTGCTCTGCGCCGCGTAGAGCCCTACCGATCGGGACCACCGGTCATCAGGCGCCCCGTCGACCTCGGTCGGCGGGGCGTCGCCATGTGCGGGCGGCTGCGCGGCGTCGGGCGGCGCGCTCCGGTGGCGGTTGCCCGTGGCCGGCGAGTCCCCCGGGGCTCGGATCTGACGGGGCCGGGCATCGCCGCGGCCGGAATCGCGGGTTGGTCGTTCGCCGCCCGGGTCACTGTCCCCCGTTGCGCATCCACGCGGCGCGATCTGCGAGGCCGTCCCGGCGAGAACCGGCCGGCCGGCCTGCCGACGGGTGCCGAATGGACCGTGGGTGAGGATCGCCGGCGGGGGTAGGGTCGGCGAAACGATCCGATCCAGAGGTATCCCATGGAAGCGCCCGGTCGCGTCCAGCGCGCCCCCGGCCGACTCGCCGACGGCGGGTCGCGGCTCGTCCTCGCCGCGCTGGCGCTGATCGTCATCCTCGCCCTGGCGACCCTCGTCCGGGGGGTCGGCGGCGGAGCAGGAACGTCCGCCGTGCGTCCGCCGGGGTCGGCCGGAGGGTCGTCCAGGGCCGACGGCGGACCGTCCGGATCGGGCCCTGGCGATTCCGGCGGGCCGATCGACGTCGCGAGCTACCTGGAAACGGGGGCGACACCAGCGCCGCCGATGCGCCTGACGGACCAGGACGACCGACCGTTCGACCTGGCTTCCCTGAAGGGCGCGCCGGTCTTCGTCTTCTTCGGCTACACGCACTGCGCGGATGTCTGCCCGGCGACCGTCGGCACGGTGGGTCTTGCGATGGAGGCGTTCGGCAGCCCCGTCCGGGCCGTGTTCGTGACCGTCGACCCGGAGCGGGATACGCCCGCGTCGCTGCGGGAATACGTCCGTTTTCTCGCGACGGGGTTCGCGGGCCTGACCGGAACGCCCGATCGGATCGCGGCCGTCGCCAGGGACTGGGGCGTGCGCTACGCCCGCGAGGAGACCGGAACGCCGGGCGACTACGGGATGTCGCACACGGCCGACGTCCTGCTCGTCGATGCGAGCGGTGACGTTCGGGCGCGCTTCCCGTTCGGCACCAGCGCCGCAGCGATGACGGCGACGCTCCGGGTGGTCGCCGCGTCGACCATCCCGCCAACCCCGGCGCCGGTTCCGACGACCGCGCCGAGCTCGGCGACGGAGTCGCCGGCAGGCCCGACGAGCGCGCTCGGCGGGCTCGGCATCCTCGTCGCGTCGACCTCGATCTGGGCCGGACCAGCCGGACCGGTCATTCTCGGCCTGTCGGCCGGCGGATTTCGGATGGACGATCCGGACCTCGCGCCCGTGGTCCAGGTCGCGTCGATCGACGGCACGCCGGTCGGGCCACCCGTGACCGCCGTCGCCGTTCGACCACCGGGCGAGACCCGGGTCCTCTACGTCGCGTCCCCGGCCATCCCTTCACCGGGCTGGTGGCGGCTCGAGGTGTCCGCGAATCGCGGCGGGACCATGCTCAGTGGGTCGACCGACATCGCCGCCCTCGATCCCGGGGCGACCGCCGCCGTCGGCCCTCCCGCGCCGACGGCCCACACGCCGACGCTTGACGACGTCGGCGGCGACGCTCACGCGGTCACGACCGATCCCGCCCCCGATCTCCGTCTCAGCCGGACCTCGACGACCGACGCCCTCGCCGTGCATCGACCGTTCGTCCTGGTCATCGACTCGTGGAAGTTCCGGGTGACGTCGGCCTGCGGCAAGGCCCTGGTGATGGCCCGCTACCTCGTCGATCGCTGGCCCGACGATGCGTTCATCCATCTCGAGCCGCTGCGCTATGACGTCGTGACCGACACGCCGGTGCTCGAGGGGTCGCTATCCGATCCGACCCTGACCGATCCGGCCGTGGCCTGGGGTCTCGCGGGCGAGCCGTGGGGCCCGACATCGATGCCGTGGATCTTCGTCATCGATGCGACCGGGATCGTGCGCGCAAAGTCCGAAGGCGTCTTCGGGACCGACGACGTGGATGTGATCCTCGCCCTCATCGCAACCGGGCACTAGACGCGTCCGTCGGTCACATCGCGCGTTTGCGAGAGCAGACCTGCGGCCGGCTCACCGAGGTCCGAGGAGGAGCTCCGCGACTCCATCGGCCCGAGGTGGAATTCCGCGACTCCATCGGCCCGAGGTGGAACTCCGCGGCTCCATCGGCTCGAGGTCCCGAATCGGTGGGACGCTCGGCCCGTCGGAACGGGCCGCTTGTCATCTGGGATCAGCTGGTGGAGGTCGGCACCATGCGCTCATGGATGCTCAGCCGCAGGGCGACCTGCAACCCTTGACGCCGGGTGACCTGCCCGCTTCCTCGCCCATCGACTCGTCGCTCTCGCGGCGCGGGTTCCTGCGCGGAGCCGCCCTGACCGGTGGCGGCCTGCTCGCGGCGGGCCTGGTCGCGTGCGCTCCGACCGCCGGCGCTCCAAGCTGGACGTATGGCCCACCGGTGGCGAGCAGCGGCGCGGCTCCGAGTGGGCCAACCTCCTCGACCGCAGCGGCAGCGAGCACGGCTCCAACCGCGAGCGCCGTGGCGAGCGCCGCAGCCTCGGCAGCCGTTTCCGGCGGGCCCATCCCGGCCGGCTGGACGCAGCACGACATCGACGCCCGGACCGCGGTCCGGCGCTACATCGGCAACCTCGCCCCGGCCCTCAAGGGTGTCTACGGCGACGCCGCTTTCGCCAAGCTCGTTGCGATCCTGGGCGCCGGCGACGACTACCCGGAGCTGAAGCTCAAGCCGTCGTTTGCGCAGGTCCCGCAGCTCGTCCTCAACGACGTTCTCAAGCCGCTCGCCTTCCAGATGGACGGCGATGTCAAGGTCTTCAGGATGACGATCGACGAGATCAACCAGTCGATCGACGAGCTGAAGCCGCCGGTCGCGGCACTCGGCTACAACGGCCAGTGGCCCGGGCCGACGATCAGGGTGACCCAGGGCGACAAGCTGCGGTTCATCTTCACGAACAACCTGCACGAGACGACCGGGGTCCACTTCCACGGGGTCGAGTTCGACGACTTCTTCCAGGACGGCATCCCGTTCGTCACCCAGCTGCCGATCATCCCGGGCGGGACGTACACGTACGAGTTCACGGTCGGGCGGCCCGGGTCACTGATGTACCACTCGCACCACAACGCGACCGACCAGGTCGGGCGAGGCCTGCTCGGGGCGCTGATCGTCGAGCCGAAGAAGCCGACCGCGAACGACAAGGTCGACCGCGACTACACGTGGATCTCGAACGACTCGCTTGGCGGGTTCACGATCAACGGCCACGGCTTCCCGGCAGTCGTCCCGGTCCTCGCGGCCATCGGCGAGACGGTCCGGATCCGGTTCATGAACGAGGGAATCATGATGCACCCGTGGCACCTCCACGGGTATCGAATGCGGGTGGTCGCGCGTGATGGCTATCCGCTCGGCACGGCCGAGTTCGATTGCGACACGCTCGGGGTCAACCCTGGCGAGCGATACGACATCCTCGTCCAGGTGGATCGCCCGGGCATCTGGGCGTTCCACTGCCACATCCTCCCTCATGCCGAGAGCGCTTCGGGCATGTTCGGGATGGTGAACACGCTGATCGTGGTGCCGAAGAAGGCGCACGTCGACGCCATCGTCAACGCCCTGATC
>JANMRJ010000963.1:0-6389 GCA_031370985.1 Acidimicrobiales bacterium | reverse complement strand
TCAAAGTACTTTGTAGTATAAAGTTCTTTGCATGACCATCGACTAGGAGCTGGCGGCCACACTCGACGAGGTTGACCGGGTCCGCCGGCACACCCGAGCCGCCGTCCACCCGGCGTGGTTCCCGCTCGTACTGTTCGGGCTGCTCGGCCTGGCCTCGATTCCCTTCGGGTTCATCGCTGACGGCGCCGGCAGCGGGCTGTTCTGGTTGGTCGCCGGCCCCAGCGGCGGCTTCGCCACCCGCCGCTACTACCGCGACCGGGCCATCACCCTGGGCGCCGGCGTCAGCGGCCGGGCCTACGCCGTGGTGGGCGTCACGCTCTTCGTTTCGGCCTGGGTCGCCGGGGCTGTGACCCAGTCGGCGGCGGGCCCCATGCTGGTGGTGGCCGTCGGCTACCTGGCCTTCGCCCGCTTGGACCGGAGTTGGCCGGTCGCCGCCGTCGCCACCGTGCTCGGGGTCGCGGCCGTCGTGGTAATCGCCACCGACCCCGCCCACGCCGACGTCATCCTGGCCTTGGTGTTCGGCCTCGGTTTCACCGGCACCGGGCTGATGCTGCGCCGCCGCGACCCGGTGGCCCGGGTCTAGACGTGGTCGACGACGCTCATCCCTCCCAACGCCTCGACGACGTCGTACACCAGCGGGTGCGGCTCGGCATCCTGGCCGTGCTGGCCGAGGCCGACCAGGCCGACTTTGGCTTCCTGAAGGATGCCCTCAGCCTCACCGACGGCAACCTGTCGCGACATGTGCAGGTGCTGGAGGAGGCCGGCTTCGTGGACGTCCGCAAGACGTTCGAGGGCCGCCGGCCCCGCACGTGGATCTCCGCCACCAAGGCGGGACGGGCCGCGTTCGCGTCCGAGCTGACGGCGCTTCGGGAGCTCATCGCCAGCGTGGACCGGTCCGGGATGGACAACGGGCATGGGTAGAGTCGACCTCAGTCCCGAGACGCAGAGGAGTGGTTCCATGCCGGCCATCCGCGTCCGGGACCTCCGGAAGTCCTACGGCAGCCTTGAGGCCGTACGCGGCGTCGACTTCGACGTGGCCGAGGGCGAGGTATTCGGCTTCCTCGGCCCCAACGGCGCCGGCAAGACGACGATCGTAGAGATCCTCGAGGGCTACCGCCAGCGCTCGGCCGGCGAGGTGGAGGTGCTCGGCCACGACCCGGCCAAGGGCGCCCGCGCCCTGCGGGAGCGCATCGGCATCGTGCTCCAGGAGACCGGCGTCGAGCGCTTCCTCAAGGTGGCCGAGGTGTTGGAGATGTACTGCTGCTACTACCCGCACCCCCGGCCGGTCGACGAGCTGCTGGCCATCACCGGGCTGGAGGCCAAGCGCAACGAGGTGGTGAAGAAGCTCTCCGGCGGCCAGCGCCGGCGGCTCGACCTGGCCCTGGGCCTGGCCGGCGACCCGGACCTGCTGTTCCTCGACGAGCCCACCACCGGCTTCGACCCGACGGCGCGGCGGGAGGCGTGGGACGTCACCCGCAACCTGCGTTCCCTCGGCAAGACGATCTTCCTCACCACCCACTACATGGACGAGGCCCAGGCCCTCGCCGACCGGGTGGCCGTCATCGCCGCCGGCCGGATCCTCGCCGAGGGACCGCCCGACCAGCTCGCCGGCCGCAACCATGCGACGGAGATCCGCTTCACCCCGCCGGCCGGCGCCGACCTCCCGGACCTTGGGCCGGGCGCCAACGTCGCGGTCGACGAGCACGGGGTCACCGTCCACACCAACGAGCCCACGCCGGCGCTCCACACCCTCACCGGCTGGGCGCTCGAGCGCGGCGTCAGCCTCGACGGGCTGACCGTCACCCGCCCCACCCTCGAGGACATCTACATCGCCCTCACCGCCGAGGCGGCAGCCCATGAGTGACCTCTCCATCGCCGCCCGCCAGCTGCGGTTCGAGCAGAAGGCGTTCTGGCGCAACCCGGCCGGCGCCGTCTTTACCTTCGCCTTCCCGCTCCTGTTCCTGGTGATCTTCTCGACGCTGAACTCGGGGGCGAGGATCCCCGAGCGCGGCAACATTTCCTTCGTCACCTTCTTCGTCCCGGGCATCCTGGCCTTCGGCCTCATCTCGGCCTGCTACACCAACCTGGCCATCCGGATGACGATCTCCCGCGACTTCGGCATTCTCAAGCGAGTCCGAGGGACACCGGTGCCGACCTGGGCCTACCTCGGCGGCCAGGTGGGCTCGTCGGTGGTGATCACGTTCATGCTGTTCGTGCTCACTGTCGGCTTCGGCGTGGTGGCCTACGGCGTCGACTTTCGGATGGGCACCGTGCTGGGCCTGTCCCTCACGCTGGCCCTGGGCGCGGCCTGCTTCTGTGCGCTCGGGCTGGCCGTCAGCGGCCTGTGCCCCAACGCCGACGCCGCCCCGGCCATCGTCAACTTCTCGATCTTCCCGCTGTTGTTCGTGTCGGGCATCTTCTTCCCGCTCGACAACGCGCCGGCGTGGATCACCACCGTCGCCAAGGTCTTCCCGATGCAGCGGCTGGCCGACGGCCTCCAGTACGCGTTCGACCCCCGCACGACGGGCCTCGGGTTGAACGGCGGCGACCTCTGGGCACTCTTCGCCTGGGCCGTCGCCGGGTCGGTCCTGGCCCTCCGATTCTTCCGATGGGAGTCCGTCAAGAAATGAGCACGCCCCTGCAAAACGGAGCCGCCGCAGCCCGGGGCACCGACCTCGTTAAGGTCTACGGCGAGGGCGACGCCGCCGTCCGTGCCCTTGACGGGATCTCCGTCGAGTTTGCCGCCGGCCAGTTCAGCGCCATCATGGGCCCGTCGGGGTCGGGCAAGTCGACGCTCATGCACTGCATGGCCGGACTCGACACCATCACCTCCGGCCAGGTCTACGTGGGCGATATCGAGCTCAGCACCCTCAACGACAAACAGCTGACCCGCCTGCGCCGCGACCGGATCGGCTTCATCTTCCAGGCCTACAACCTGGTGCCGACGCTCACCGCGGCGGAGAACATCACCCTGCCCATGGACATCGCCGGCCGCACGCCCGACCAGGCGTGGGTCGACCGGCTGATCGACACCGTCGGCCTGCGGCCCCGGCTGTCGCACCGGCCGTCGGAGCTGTCCGGCGGGCAGCAGCAACGGGTGGCAGCCGCGAGGGCCCTGGCGTCGCGGCCGAGCATCGTGTTCGCCGACGAGCCCACCGGCAACCTCGACTCCCGGTCCAGCGCTGAGGTGCTGGGTTTCCTGCAAAAGTCGGTGCGCGAGTTCGACCAGACGGTCGTGATGGTGACCCACGACCCCTCCGCTGCATCCTACGCCGAGCGGGTGGTGTTCCTGGCCGATGGCCGCATCGTCGACGAGATGATGTCACCCACCGCGGAGCGGGTCCTCGATCGCATGAAGGGCCTCGGGGACTAGGGCCATGGTCCGCGCCGTCCTCAAGGGCCTGCTGGGTCACAAGCTGCGCCTGTTCCTGACCGCCATGGCCGTGGTGCTTGGCGTGAGCTTCGTCGCCGGCACCTTCGTGCTGACCGACACCATCAACAAGACCTTCGACACCCTCTTCAACGAGATCTCCGCCGGTACCGACGTGACGGCGCGGGCTGCGTCGGGCTTCGGCGAGGGCGTGTCGGTCGAGACGGCGCGCGACACGGTGCCGGCGTCGGTGCTCGTCGCCGTGCGCCGGGTGCCCGGCGTGGCCGCGGCCGACGGCTCGGTCGGCGGCTACGCCCAGTTCATCGACGAGGCCGGCAAGGCCGTGACCACCACCGGCGCGCCGACCCTCGGGTTCAACTGGACCCAGCCCGGCCTGTCCCCCCTGACCCTGCGATCGGGCCGAGAGCCTCAGCGGGCCGGCGAGGTCGTGGTCGACGCAGTCACGGCCAAGGCGCATCAGTTCGCGCTCGGCGACAAGGTGAAGGTGCTGTTCCGGGGGCCGACTGAGGAGTTCACCGTCGTCGGTATCACCGGCTTCGGTAAGGCCGACAGCCTGGCCGGCGCCACGCTGGCCATCTTCGACGTCACCACCGCCCAGCGGGTCTTCGCCAAGGTCGGCCGCTTCGACAGCATCGACGCCAAGGCGGCCGACGGAGTCTCCACCCCGGTCCTGCGCGACCGGGTGGCGGCGGTCGTGCCGGCAGGGGTCGAGGTGGTCACGAGCCAGCAGGTGGCCGACGAGAGCGCGAAGTCAGTCCAGCAGGCGCTGGGCTTCTTCGGCACCGCCTTGCTCGTCTTCGCCGGCATCTCCCTCTTCGTCGGCGGGTTCATCATCCTGAACACGTTCTCGATCCTGGTGGCCCAGCGCACCCGCGAGCTGGCCCTCCTGCGGGCGTTGGGGGCCAGCAGGCGCCAGATCCTGTGGTCAGTGGTGGCGGAGGCGTTCATCGTCGGGCTGTTCGCCTCGCTGGTCGGCCTGGGGCTGGGCATCCTCGTCGCGCTGGGCCTGAAGGCGCTGCTCGGCGCGTTCGGCATCGACCTGCCGGCGTCGGGCCTGGTCATCCAGCCGCGCACGATCATCGTCTCGCTCATCGTCGGCGTCGGGGTGACAGTCATGTCGTCGATCGCGCCGGCCCGGCGGGCGTCGAAGATCGCCCCGATGGCCGCCCTGCGGGGCGGCGGCATCGAGCAGGGCGGCTCCCTGCGCCGGCGCTCCATCACCGGAGGGGTCGTCACCGCGCTAGGCGGGGCCGCGCTGCTGCGGGGCTTGTTCGGCGGTGGGATCTCCCTCGTCGGCGTCGGCGCCGCACTGGTGTTCGTGGGGGTCGCCCTGCTGAGCCCGCTGGCCGCCGTGCCCATGGCGCGGGTCATCGGCGCCCCGTTCCCGCGCATCGCCGGCATGGCGGGGAAGCTCGGCCGCCAGAATGCCATGCGCAACCCCCGGCGGACGGCGGCGACGGCCGCGGCCCTCACCGTCGGCCTCGGCCTGGTGGCGTGCGTCAGCGTGCTGGCCGCGTCGATCAAGTCCTCGGCGGCCGGCGTCGTCGACAAGTACCTGGCCGCCGACTACATCATCAGCACCACCCAGTTCGTGCCGAACATCAGCACCGACCTGGCCCCCCGACTGGCCCCCCAGCCGGAGTTCGCCGCGGTGTCGGGCCTCCAGATGGGCGAGTGGCGCTCGCAGGGCGCCGCCCGTTCCCTGTACGCCGGCGACCCGGCATCGCTGGGGCAGGTGCTCAAGCTCGACATCACCGCCGGCGATGTCGGCGGGTTGGCGCGTGGCGAGGTGCTCCTCGGCGAGGACGAGCTGAAGGACAAGCAGCTCGCGGTGGGCGGGATGCTGCCCATGACCTTCGCCCGCACCGGCTCCAGGGAGCTGCGGATCGCCGGCACGTTCGCCAAGAACCAGCTCCTCGGCAACTACCTCGTGTCGACGGCCACCTTCGACGCCAACTTCACCGACCGCCTCGACTCTGTCGTGCTGGTCAAGGCCCGCGACGGGGTAGCCCCGGCGGCGTCGAGGGCCGCGGTCGAGCGGGTGATCGCCGACTTCCCCAACGTCGAGCTACGCGACCAGGCGGAGTTCAAGAAGCAGCAGGAGGACCAGGTCAACCAGATCCTCGGCTTGGTCACCGCCCTACTGGCGCTGTCGATCATCATCGCCCTGTTCGGCATCGTGAACACCCTCGCCCTGTCGATCTTCGAGCGGACGCGAGAGCTGGGCCTGCTCCGGGCGGTGGGCATGTCTCGCCGGCAGGTGCGGTCGATGATCCGGGGCGAGTCGGTGATCATCGCCGTCCTGGGCGCCGTCGGTGGCCTCGCCGTCGGCGTGCTGTTTGGCTATGCCATCGTCGGCGCCCTCGACGACGAGGGAATCAGTACCGTCGTAGTACCCGGCGGTCAGCTGCTGGCCTACGTTGTGCTCGCGGCCATCGCCGGCGTGATCGCCGCGGTGTTCCCCGCCCGGCGGGCGGCCCGGCTCGACGTGCTGGCCGCCATCTCCTACGAGTAGGCGGGTCAGTCGAGTTCGACCCGGACCTCGTAGGTGCGGGTCTCCACGGGCGTGGTGTCCCAGGGACGGGCGTAGAGGCAGCGCACGGTGGTCTCTCCCGTGCCCCGGGCGGCGATGCGCACGAGGTGGCGGGGCGGGTCGCCGGGCTCGAAACGCTCCTCCACGACGGTCAGGAGAGGCCCTTCGGTCTCCACCCGCCAGATGAAGCCGGGGCGGGGCGTGGTGGGCAGGCGGAGGGCGAACGTGGCCCCGGGCGCGACCCGCAGGACCTTGGTGGCGTGCTCGGTGGCGGTATCGGCCGCGGCGCTTCCGGCTGGCTCGGTGGCAGTGACCGGGCGGCGGCTGCCGGGTGCCGGCGGGCGCTCCCTGGCCGGGTCGAACGCGGCGGGCGGCGGCTTGGGCCGGTCGCCGACCCAGATCCAGCCATCGCGCTCCTCCACGTCATAGACGGGGAGATACCCGGGCTTGAGCTTCCACAGGTTC
>JANMRJ010000959.1:0-1316 GCA_031370985.1 Acidimicrobiales bacterium | reverse complement strand
GCGGATCGCCCGACGAGCCGCCGGCGAGCGCAGGAATGGGGCAGCGCTGGCGTTCGTCGACATGCGGCTCGGATGGTACGCCCGCGAACGCGTCCCCGGACCTCCGACTAGGTGATTCGTACCGGGGTGGCGGGGCGGGGGCCGGTGCTAGGCTGCACCGGCATGCGTACCGCCGTGGCTCTCTACGCGTTCGCCCTGCTCGTCCGGCTGATCCTCATCGGGTTGTTCCCGGACCCGGCCTACGTCGATTCCTTCTACTACGTGAACGTGGCCCGGGCGCTGCAGGCGGGCCACGGCCTGAACATCGACTTCATCTGGACGTTCGTGGACGTGGGCGGGCAGCTCCCCGCGGCCGCCCACCTGCCGATCCCCAGCAACGCCCACTGGATGCCCCTGGCGTCGTTCGTCCAGGTTCCGTTCCTGGCGGTCCTGGGCGCCACCGCCTGGGCCTCGGCACTGCCGTTTGCGCTCATCGGGGCGCTCGCGGCGCCGCTCACCTGGGCATTCGCGGGCGAGGCCGGAGCCAGTCGCGCGGTTCGCCTGGGGGCGGGGCTGCTTGTCGCGGTCCCGGCTGGCTCGCTGGTGTTCATGGCCCAGCCGGACAACTTCTCGCTCTTCCAGCCGATCGTCGTGGGGGCGCTCTGGCTGGGCGCGCGCGGGCTCAAGGGCAGCGCTCGGTCCTTCGCCGGAGCGGGCTTCCTGGTGGGCCTGGCCATGCTCGCCCGGAATGACGGGATCCTGGTTGGGGCGGCCCTCGGGCTGCTCTTCGGCTGGGAGCGGCTGCGAGCGTGGCGGACTGGTCGTCCGGCGGTCCTGCCGTGGTGGTCCGCGGTCGCCTGCTTCGGCCTGTTCCTCGTCGTCATGGCGCCCTGGTGGGCTCGCCAGCTGGCCGTCTTCGGCTCGATCTCGCCGTCGTCGGTCTCCGGCCGGATCCTGTGGATCCGCTCGCTGGCCGAGATGAACTCGATCGAGGGCCATCCCACCATCGGATCGTTCCTGGGCCAGGGTCTGGGCTCGCTCGTGTCGAGCCGGCTGACCGGTCTGTTCCAGGCGATCCTGAGCTACGTCATCCTCGTTGGGGCGGTTGTCCTCGCCCCGTTCATGGTCGTGGGGGCGTGGCTTCGGCGCCGTTCCGTGGACTTCCGCCCGTTCCTCGTGTACGGCTGCATCCTGTTCGCGTTCTCCGCGCTGGTATCGGCCGTGCACGTGCCCAACGGGACGTTCATCCACTCGGCAGTCGCGCTCGCCCCGCACAGCTACGTGCTGGCGCTGGAGGGCGTGGCCGCTGCCGTTGCCTGGCTGGCGGCGCGGCGGAA
>JANMRJ010000951.1:0-2180 GCA_031370985.1 Acidimicrobiales bacterium | reverse complement strand
CAGCTCGGCAATCTTTGCCGACTTGTCGCCGGGCAGGACTTCGGCGACCACGGTGTCGATCCCGAGCTGGGTCGCGATCCGTGCGGCGGTGGCCTGATTGTCGCCGGTGAGCATCACCACCTGCACGCCGAGGTCGTGGAGTGCCGCGACCGCGGCTGCCGACGTGGGCCGGACGGCGTCGGCGATTCCGATCACCGCGACGGCGCGGCCGTCGACTGCGACCATGATCGAGGTGCGGCCGGTCTCGGCGAGCTCATCGCGCCGTGCGGAGAGTCCAGTGGTATTGATCTGCTCGCGTGCCATCAGCCGAGAGTTTCCGACGACGACCGTGCGGCCGTCGATCGTCGCGATCGCGCCGTGCCCCGGGACATTCCTGAAACGGTCGACCTTCCGGACTGGTGCGCCTGCGGCGTCGGCGCGGGCGACGACAGCCTTCGCGAGCGGATGCTCGGACTCGCGCTCGACTGCCGCGGCGAGCCCGAGGAGCTCGGTCTCGTTGATCCCGTCGACGATCACGTCGGTGACTTCGGGCTCGCCTCTCGTGAGCGTCCCGGTCTTGTCCATGACGACGGTGTCGATGCGCGCCGCAGTCTCGATGGCCGTGGCGTGCTTGAACAGCACGCCACGCTGGGCACCCAGCCCGGTGCCGACCATGATGGCCGTCGGGGTGGCCAGGCCCAGGGCATCCGGGCAGGTGACGACGACGACGGTGATGGCGAACAACATCGCCGCCGACACCGATCGGCCACCGACCACGGTCCACACCACGAAGGTCAGGCTGCCGCCGACGAGGGCGACGAGCACGAGCCAAAAGGCGGCCCGGTCGGCCAGGCGCTGACCTGGCGCCTTGGAGTTCTGGGCGCCCTGGACGAGCTTGACGATCTGGGCCAGCGCGCTGTCAGAGCCGACCTTGGTGGCCCGGGCCCGCAGGGTGCCGTTGGCGTTGATCGTCGCCCCGATGACGCCGTCTCCGGGCGACTTGTGGACCGGGAGGCTCTCCCCGGTGACCATAGACTCGTCGATGTCGCTCTCGCCACCCTCCACCACCGCATCGACAGGCACCTTCGCTCCGGGTCGGACCAGTACCAGATCACCGACGACCACCTCGGAGGTGGGAACCTCGACCGGCTCGCCGTCTCGGATCACCAAGGCCGTCGGGGGGGCGAGGTCGAGGAGCTTGCGGATGGCGTCGGTGGCGCCACCCCGGGCCCGCATCTCGAACCAGTGGCCGAGCAGGACAAACGCCGTCAGCACGCTGACGGCCTCGTAGAACACGTCGCCGCCGCCGCTCAGGGTGACCGCCACCGAGTACAGCCAGCCGGAGCCGACGGCCACCGCGACCAGCACCATCATGTCCAGCGTTCGGGCCCGCAGGGCCCGGAATGCTCCGTCGAAGAAAATCCACGCCGGCCAGCCGACCACGGGAAGGGAGAGAAGAAGTTGGAACACATCGTCGCGCAGCCCGAAAGGGGCAGCCACGTTGAAGCCGAGGACGTCGCGCCCGATCCGTGACCACAGCAGGATCGGCAGCGAGAACACGGCAGCGAGAATGAACCGCCGGCGCATGGCCGTGACCATTCCGGCCATCGACATCCCGGCGTGACTGCCGCCGTGACCCATGGCCTCGTGCGGGGACTGCGCCGAGGCGTCGCCGTGCCCGGCGTGGGCATCATGGCCGGGGCCGTCTGCCGGCTTGCCGGCAGGCGGATCGTGGACAGCATGACGACCGCTGATCGCCGGATCCGGGGTGGTCGGGTCCATCAGCGGGTCGCAGATATGCGAGGGCACCGACTGACCTTCGCAGTGGTAGCCACAGTCGCGCACCCACAGTCGCTCAGGCAGTTGCGCAGTTCGACCACCGCGGTCCGGGCCGGGTCGTAGGTGACAGTGGCGGTCTGGGCGACCGGATTTGCCTCCACGGCTACCACGCCGGGCCGTCGGCCGAGCACGGCCTCGATGACCTTCTTCTCGCTACCCCAGTGCAGGCCGCCCACCTCGATGACCGCTGTTACGGACCCGCGAGGGTGACCCTCATGCTCGTGCGCCATCGTGCATCTCCTTGGCGGCGACCGACGTGAATAGCCGACCTGTGTCGACGGTACGCCCCCTGTGCGCCGCTCGCCACGGCCAACACCGGGATCATGCAGGCGGTGGCCAGAAGATGCTTGACGCCGCCGAGA
>JANMRJ010000938.1:0-8085 GCA_031370985.1 Acidimicrobiales bacterium | reverse complement strand
TCGCCGCCTACCACCTCTCGGTGCTGCTTGGGGCCGGGCTGATCTCCAAGCGCCGCCACGGCCGCTTCACCTGCTATGCCGCCGACCACGAGCGGGTGAAGGAGCTGCACCGAACCATGGGCCGGCTGGTGGGAGCGTCGGGGGCGGTCTCCGAAGGCCGCCAAGCGGACGACGACCCGTGCTGACCGCCGCGACCGGCGGCGTCGATGCGGTGGAGGCCGCCGGGCTGGTCCTGGAGATGTCGCCCGCCGGCGTCGTCCGCTGCTACCGCAACCGGCCCCGCACGATCATCGAGGCCCTCGACCGGGCCGTGCGCCTGTTCCCCGAGCGGGTGGCCCACGAGACGGCCGAAGGCGATGTCACCTACGCCGAGCTGGCCGAGCTGGTCGAGGGGGCGGCGGAACGCCTGGCCGAGGAGGGCCTGGTGCCGGGCGACCGCCTGGCGGTATGCCTGCGCAACGGGCTCGATATCGTCGTCGCCATCTGGGCTGCGGCCCGTTCCGGGCTGGTCTTCGTAGGCCTGTCCACCCGCCTGGCGCCGGCGCAGTGGGCCTACATGCTGGAGCACTCGGGGGTGTCGCTCGCCCTCGGCCACCCCGAGTTCGCCGCCGGCCTCCACCGGGCGGGAGCCGACGCCGGCCTGCCCGGCGACCGAGTGCGCGAGGTCGGCGATCACCTCACCGGCCGGCGCCGGCCGTGGCGCGGCGACGCCGCCGCCTTCCCCGACGAGGACAGTGTCTACGGGGTCATCTACACCTCGGGCACGACGGGGCGGCCCAAAGCCAGCCAGCTCGTCCACCGCGGCACCATGCACTCGGCGGTGGCCTACGTGCGGACGCTGGCCCTGACCGCCACCGACCGGACAGCCATCGTCTTCCCGCTGTACTACGTGACCGGCCACGTCGCCCAGGTCACCCCCATGATGCTGGTGGGCGGGACGTCGGTGACCGTGGCCGATCTCGTGCCCCACCTGTTCGTCCAGCTCATCGACCAGTCCCGTATCACCTATCTGATGGTCGTCCCCTCGATCTGGCCCCTTCTCCTGCGCGAGCCCAACTTCGGCTGGCCACAGCTGGCGCATGTGGAGATCGGGGCGTTCGGGGGCTCACCGGTGCCGATCTCCACGATCGCCGCCCTGCGCCAGCGGATGCCCCAGCTCCGGTTGTACGACGCCTACGGGCTCACCGAGACCCATTCGCCGGCCACGATCCTGCTCGACTCGGAGTTCCGCCGGAAGCCGGGATCGGTGGGCCGGCCGGTGCCGTGCGCGGATGTCCGGGTGGTTGACGACGACGGCTGCGACGTGGCCGCCGGCGAGCCGGGGGAGCTGTGGATCCGGGGCCCGATGGTTACCACCGGCTACTACGGCGATGTCGCTGCGACTGCGGCGTCCATCACCGGGGGGTGGCTGCACACCGGCGACTACGCACGGGTCGACGACGAGGGCTACGTGTTCATCCTCGACCGGAAGAAGGACATGATCATGCGGGGCGGCAACAAGGTGTATTCCGTCGAGTTGGAGTACCTTCTCCTGAGCCATCCCCACATCGCCGAGGCGGCAGTGTTCGGGGTGGCCGACCGGTTGGCCTACGAGTCGGTGTCCGCCTATGTGGTGCCGGCCGCTGGCCATACCGTCGAGCCCCTCGCCGTCCAAACCTGGGTGGCGCGTCACATGGCCGACTACGCAGTCCCCCGCCACGTGCGCATCGTGGAGGCCATACCCCGCAACCGCACTGGAAAGATCGACAAGTTGGCACTGAGGGAGACTATGGAACTGGAACTGCAGGCGGTCCGGGGGAGAATATGATCACCGATACCGATGCCCGTGTCCGCGAGATCGTGGCCATCCATCTCGATGTCGATCCCAACCGGCTCGGACCCGACGCCCGCCTGGGCGAGGACCTGTGCGTCGACTCGCTGGCTGCCATCGAGATGGCCATGGTGCTCGAGGACGAGTTCGACATCTCCTTGCCCGAGGAGGTCCTCGGCACCGTGCGTACTTTCGGCGACGTTGTGACCGTGGTGTGCCAACAGGTGGCGTCGCGCCCTCAGGGGGCTGACTCGGCGGTCTGAGGGGCGGCCGCGTTCAGCCCGGTACCACGTCGAGGCGCCGGCGGAAGGTCCGTTCGAACAGCTCCCGCTTGCGGCGGGCGCCCCACAGCTCGATGGCGATGTCGCCCTGGGCCTTCACCACCAGGCGGGCGCGTCCGTCGCTGAGCACCACCTCCATGCCGTCGACGTTTCCCGCCCGCCCCCGGTCGAGGCCGTCGGCCACCCGGAGGAGGGCGGCCAGCCGGGTGACGCGGTCGCGGCCCTCGCGGTCGAGGGAGGCGAAGGGCTCGTGCGACGGCTTCGGCCCGCCACCCCGGTGAGCTCGGGCCAGGGCGGCGATGAAGTCGACCTCTGTCGGGGTGAAGCCACGGAGGCGGCCATGCTGGATGAGGTACGCCGTGTGCTTGTGGTGCGACTCGGTGGACACGTGCTCGCCGATGTCGTGGAGGAGGCTGGCGTGTTCCAACAGTTCCCGGTCGATGGGTGCCAGGCCGTGAAGCGAGGTGGTCTGGTCGAAGAGATCGAGGGCCAGTCGAGCCGTCTGGCGGCCGTGGCCATCGTCGGAGTTGCAGCGCCGAGCCAGTTGCAGCACCGAGGTGGCCCGGATGGCTCGCGGGTCGCCCGACCAGTCGGCGGCCTCGTGGCGGGGGATGACATCGAGGACGATGCCCTCGCGCAGGGCCCACTCACTGACCGTCATCCGGTCGAACCCGAACAGCTCCATGGCCGTGAGCAGCACGATCGACCCGGTCGGGATGATGTCGGCCCGCTTGGCCTCCAGCCCCGGCAGCCCGGCCCGCTCCGAGGCCCGCAGCCGGAGCAGGTCCTCGTGGATGGGGAGCAACTCGTCGCGGGTGAAGCTGAACTGGTTGATCGACCGGGGGACGCTCCCGGTGCGCCGGGCCGCGACCATGGTGGCCAGATCGCAGAAGGTGCCGCTGCTGCCCACGGCCATGGCTGGCCCAAGGCCGGCGACATCGTCGGCGAGCGGCGCCAGCACACTGGTGACCCGCTTCTCCAGGCGCCGCACGTCGTCGGCGCTGAGCGGGTCGTCCGTCACCAGCTCGGCGGCCAGGCGGGCGACGCCCAGGGGCACGCTGGCGGTGAACTGGAGGCGCTGGCGATCGCCGACCATGATCTCCAGGCTCCCGCCGCCCAAGTCGAGGCAGAGGGCGGGGCCCGGGTCGATGACGACTGCGGCCCGGACGGCTTCGAAAATGAGGCGGGCCTCCTCTTGTCCGCTGATGACGCGCACCTTGACGCCGGCCTCGACGGCCATGCGGTCGACCACCTCGCCACCGTTCTCGGCCTCCCGGAGGGCGGCGGTGGCGCGGGCATGGATTTCCTCGGTGCCGGCGCCCATGGCCAGCTTCCGGAACCGGTCGACCGTGGCCACGGCCCGGTCGGCCAGCGCGTCGGGGATGCGGCCCTCCCGGCCGACCGCGTCGCCCAGGCGGAGCATGTCCTTCTCGCGGATGAGGGGAACGAAGGTGCCGTCGGCGTGGGCGTCGACCACGAGCAGATGGAAGGAGTTCGAGCCCAGGTCGAACGCGGCAATGCGCATGTGACCAGAGGGTAGGCGGATCATTGACCGGGCGGCCCGGCCCGCCGACCTACACCGTGACCCCGGCGGGCCAGGGGCGGGTCGGTTCAGGGCGGCGGGAGGTGATGGGCGCTGCGCCCGTCGAGCACCCAGGTCGCACCCTTGCGGGCGTAGGTGTCACGGCGGACGCCCAGACTGTCGAGGACCGCCTCCATGATGTCGCCGTGGGTGCAGAGCACGGTATCGCCCTCCTTCGCCAGCAGGGCCTGGGCCAAGGCGACACCCGCCCGCCCCGCGCCCTCGGCCAGGTCGTCGCTCGGCTCCACGGCCAGGCCGTGAGCCGCGGCCAGCGGGGCGACGGTCTGGCTGCACCGCATGTAGGGGCTGGATAGCACGCGGATGATCTCGAAGCCGGCCAGGGCAGTGATCAGCGCCTCGGCCTGGGCCTCGCCCTTGACGGTCAGGGGCCGCAAGTCGTCGGGCCCGGCCCACTCGTCGCGCTCGCCGGCCTTGGCGTGACGGATGAGGAGGACGGCCATCAGAGGGCCTCCCGGAGGGCGTCGAGCACCTGGCGGTCACGGGGATAGGTGAGGAGCGGGCCGGCCTTATCGACGGCCAGCCACCGGACTTCGTCGACCTCGGCGGTGGGCACGAACCCGCCGCCGGCCGGCGTCATCGCCCAGTAGCGGACCGCCTTGGGCCGGCCCTTCCGGTCTCTATACGCCGTCGAGGCCAGCTCGACGCCGAGCTCGCAGCGCAGGCCGGTCTCTTCCTCGACCTCCCGCACCGCCGCCGCCGCATGGGTCTCGCCCGGTTCGAGCTTGCCCTTGGGCACGGTCCAGTCGTCGTAGCGCGGCCGGTGGACGAGCAGGACTTCCAGTTCCCCGCCGGCGCCCCGCCGCCACACAACGCCGCCGGCGGCCTGGACTATTTCTCCCGTTGTCACAGCCACAGCCGGGACCGCAGCTTCTTCCCCGACGCCGTGGTCCACGCCTTCCGCCACCGCTTCCGGCCCACGGCGGCCGCAGCCCGTTGCATGGCGATGAGCTCGCCGGCGGCGAGCGACGTGCCATTGGCGCCGGCGGTCGCCTCCCGCAGCCACGCCTCGGCCACCACCGCGTCCTGGTGTTCGCCGAGGATGGTCTGGAGCCCGGCGAGGGCGCGGGCCAGAGCCGACGCCCGCTTGCTGGCGAGCGGTGCGGCGGCCTCGGTGGCGTAGCGGGCCCGCTTGGCGAGGATCCGGATCTCGTGGAGGTCGGCGTCGGGCGGGTCGGCGGGGAGCGACCCCACCGCCTTGGCCAGTGTGCGCCAGGGGCCGGCCACCAGGCCCGGGACGACCTCAGCCGCCGGCGCCCGCGCGGCCCGCCGGCACGGGGGATCGCTTGCGGCGGCGATCAGGCCGTTCAGCAGGCTCACGTAGCGCGGGCTGCCCATGGCCTCGAGCAGTGCGGACCTTGCCTCGTCGCGTTCGCGGGCCAGCCGCCGGAACAGCGGGGCCAGGGCGCCGATATCGGGCTCGGGCAGTTGGGCGGCTTGGCGCCGTAGGCGATCGATCAGTACGTCGCGGTCGCGTACCGCCCCAAGCGCCCCGCCGAGCCAGCGCAGCTCGTCTCGCGCCGACGCCAGCCACTCCTCGTGGAGGAGGGAGGCGAAGGTTCGCAGGTCGGAGCGGAGCGTGCGGGTGCCGACCCGGGCCTGGTGGGTGTCCTCGGGGTCGTCGCCGATCCGCACGCCGGGGTCGTGGCGCATGATGCGCTCGACCGACATCGCGATGGCGCGGCCGACGAGCTGTGCGCCGGTCGGGTTCCTGCCGAGTGCGGCGGGGACCACCTCCGGCGGCTCCAGCGCCCGGGGCCCCAAGGCCCGGATGACCTTGGGCATGGTGTCGGGGGCGCCGGCGCCGGCCTGGTGGAGCCGGGCGACGACATCGTCGAGCAGGCCGGGCGGCGGACGGTCGCCGATCTCCACCTCCACTTCACGGAACCGGGTCGCCACCCGCCCGCCATGGAGGACCGAGACCTCGTCGTCGACCACCTCGGCCACGACTGCGCCCTCGTGGTCGACCAGGTCGATCCCAGTACGCACGGTGCGGATGCGCGACACCGGCACCAGCGGGGTGTCGCGGGCGTAGGCGGTGAGAAGCGACCTCGCCTCCGCGGGCATCCGGCTGGCCGAGCCCTCGAAGTTGAGCTCCCGGCGGACCAGTGCCGGCCCGTCGGTGCCCTCGGGGAGCTTCACCGTCCAGCCGGCCCCACCATTGTCGCCCGTGCGGTGGCGCACGGTGACGCCCCACCGGGCCAGCCGCAGGTCTGCGGTGTCGTAGTAGACCGCCAGCAGCGTGCGGGGCTCCCGCGAGACGGCGGACACCTCCTCGGCCACGCCGTCGAGGGTCGGCATCTCGAAGCCGGCCCAGGCACCCATCTTCACTTCTGTCTCAATGCTCATGGCGTCTCAATGCTCATGGCCTCTCAGTGGCCATGGGTTCTTGTGGTCATCCCAGATCCGCCGGCCGCCGGCGGCGGGCCCGATCGAAGGCCATCTCCTGGAGCCGCTGGTGGGTGTTGGCCCCTTTGACAGTGCGCACCCGGTTCCAATCGCCGTCGCCCGTGAGGTCCCAGGCCAGGGTGTCGTCCTCCAGGTTCACGTCGAGGATCTCCTGGATGCGGCTCCGCATCTCGGGGTCGGCCACCGGGGTCATGGCCTCGACCCGGCGATCGAGGTTCCGGGGCATGAGGTCGGCGGAGCCGATGAGGTACCGGCGCTCCGAGCGCTCGCCGAACGCCAGGACCCCCGAGTGCTCCAGGAACCGGCCGACGATGGAACGGACCCGGATGTTCTCCGACAGGCCGTGAACGCCGGGCCGCAGGCAGCAGATGCCCCGCACGATCAGGTCGATGTCAACGCCCGCCTCCGACGCCTCGTACAGCGCGTCGATAATCGCGGTGTCGACCAGATTGTTCATCTTCATGATGATGCGCCCGGCCCGGTCGGGGGCGTCTCGCTCGGCGGCGATGAGGTCGAGGATGGCTTGGCGCAGGCCGGCGGGGGCGACCAGCAGCCGCCGGTAGGAGGTCTGGCGGCTGTACCCGGTCAGGTAGTTGAACAGCTCGGCCAGGTCGGCCCCGAGCTCCGGGTCGGCCGACAGCAGGCCGAGGTCCTCGTAGATCCGTGCCGTCTTGGGGTTGTAGTTGCCGGTGCCGACGTGGCAGTAGTGGCGGATGCTGTCGCCCTCCTCCCGCACCACGAGCGCGGTCTTGGTATGGGTCTTGAGGCCGACCAGCCCGTAGACCACATGGACGCCGGCTTCCTCCAGCACTCGGGCCCAGGCAATGTTGGCCTGCTCGTCGAAGCGGGCCTTCAGCTCCACCAGCGCGGCCACCTGCTTGCCGGCCTCCGCAGCCCGGATCAACGCCTTGATGATCGGGCTGTCACCGGAGGTCCGGTACAGGGTCTGCTTGATGGCCAGGACGGCCGGGTCTTTCGCCGCCTGCTCGATGAACGCCACCACCGAGGTCGAGAAGGAGTCGTAGGGGTGGTGGACAAGCACCTCGCGCTCGCGGAGGACGGCGAAGATGTCGTTGGCGTCGCCGTCCTCATCCACCAGCCGCGGCTGGGTGACACCCACCCACGGCGGGTCCTTGAGGTCGGGGCGGTCGAGATCGTAGACCGCCATGAGCCCGTTCAGCTCGAGCGGTCCGTCGACCACGTACACGTCGTCGGCGGAGAGCTCGAGCTCCCGGAGCAGGAGCTCGCGGGTCTCCGCCGCCATTGTCGTGGACACTTCGAGGCGCACGGCCCGCCCGAACCGCCGCCGGCGGAGCTCGAGCTCGACCGCGGCGAGCAGGTCGTCGGCCTCCTCGTCGTCGTCCAGGGTCACATCCGCATTGCGGGTGACGCGGAAGGTGTCGTGCTCGGTGATCTCCATCCCCGGGAACAGCGTGGCCAGGTGGGCGGCGATCAGCTGCTCGACGGCCACGAACCGCTTGCCGTCGGGCATCACCACGAACCGGGACAGCAGCGCCGGCACCTTGAGGCGGGCGAACCGGTGGGCCTTCGTGCCCGGGTCGTGCACGCGTACCGCCAGGTTCAGCGACAGGTTCGAGATGTAGGGGAACGGGTGGCCGGGGTCGACGGCCAGCGGCGTCAGCACCGGGAAGATGCGGCGGTGGAAGACATCGACCAGGTACTCCCGGTCGTCGTCGTCGAGTGACTCCCAGTCCGACAGGACGATGCCGCCAGTGGCCAGCGCCGGCGCGATGTCGCCCAGGAAGAGGCGGGACTGGCGGGCGATGAGCTCGTTGACCCGGGGCCTGATGGCCCGGAGCTGCTCGGCCGGCGTCAGGCCGTCGGGTGAGGTGGTGCCGAGGCCGGCGGCCTGCTTGTCGTGCAGGCTGGCCACGCGCACCTGGAAGAACTCGTCGAGGTTGTTGCTGAAGATGGCCAGAAACTTGGCCCGCTCCAGCACCGGTGTGTCGCGGTCGGTGGCCAGG
>JANMRJ010000910.1:0-1276 GCA_031370985.1 Acidimicrobiales bacterium | reverse complement strand
GCTGAGTGCCAGCGACCCGCTCACTGCCCCCGAGTTGCAACGTGTCCTTCGCACCCGCTTCGACCCGGCCGCAGCTCGCCCCAGCGTGGCCGGGGGTCGCCTGGTCGAGCGGCTCGGCCTCGTGACCGCGGCGAACGCCGGCCCCATGGCTGTCGAGTCCTCGTGGCGCCACGTCCGGGTGGACGGCGCCTTCCACCGGACTTACCAGATCGCCTGTTGGCCGCGACTCCCCGTCGCCCCGGCATGGCTGGAGCCGTTCCTGGCCGGCAGCGGGGTGACCCGGACGATGACGGTGGTGTTCTGTCCTGTCTCGGCCTACCACTCCCGCCGACGGATCGAGCGGGACCTCGTCAAGCTCGAGTCCGACGCCGCCACCAAGGAGGACAAGGGCCGCCGGGTCGACGCCCGCCACCGCCGGGCCACCCAGTCGCTCCTCGAACGGGAGCAGGAGCTGGTCGCCGGCTTCGCCGAGATGGGCTACGCCGCCCTCGTCAGCGTGTGCGCCCGCAGCGAAGCGGAGCTTGAAGAGCACGCCGAGATCGTGGAGCAGCTTGCCCGGGAGGCCGGGATGGAGCTGCGCTGCCTCGACGCCCGCCAGGACCTGGCCTGGGCTGCCGCCCTGCCGCTGGGCCTTGCCCCCCGCAGCCTCTTGAGCTGAAGGAGTCCCCCTTGTCCCGAGCCACCCTGCGCTGCTCGTTCCATCGCGGCACCACCGCCCACGTTGCCAGCCTTTACCCCTTCTCGGTGCAGGCCAGCTCCGGGCACCAGGGCGCCTACGTGGGCCTCGACCTTCTGGCCGGCGGGGGCGAGTTCTGCTGGGACCCCTTCGAGGCCTACGCCACCGGAGCAGTGACCAACCCCAACTGCTGGATCCTCGGCGAGCCCGGCAACGGGAAGTCGGCGCTGGTCAAGAGCCTCCTGTGGAGGATGGCCGGCATCTACGGCACGGGGCCAAGCGGGCGATGGTTCGCCATCGCCGACCCCAAGGGCGAGTACCTCGACGTGGCCGAGCGCCTCGGGCTCAACATCGTCCGCCGGGCTCCGGGTGGGTCAACGGGGGTCACCCCGCTCGACGCCGGCCCGGGTGGGGCCGACGAGCCCGCCGAGCAGCGCGCCCTTCGCCGAGCCGAGATGGTCGGCGCTCTGGCCGCGACGGTCCTCGACCGGACCCTCACGCAGATCGAAGACGCTGCCATCTTCGCCGAAGGGCGCGCTGCTCGGCCGGCTCATCAGCTGCACCGGGGCCATCGTCGAGCGGGTTGACCCGCGTGGAGCC
>JANMRJ010000084.1:0-2933 GCA_031370985.1 Acidimicrobiales bacterium | reverse complement strand
TGTGCCCGCAGCAGCGCCGCCAGCTCGGCGTTGATGCCGGTGAGGCCGATAGCCCGTCGGCGCGGCTCCGGCTTCGGTCGCTCGGCACCCTGGGCGGCGGTGATCTGTTCGGCCCGCCACGCCTTGTCGGCCGCGATGACGGCCCCGATGGGATCGTCGGGGTGACGCAGGATGATGTCTGCCGCCCACTGTGGTCCGGAGACGTCCCGGCTCTCGAGCACCATGTCGAGCAGGCGGCGTTGCTTGACCGTCGGCGCACGGCGGGTGACCAGGACGAACGCCTCTAGGTCGGACCGTCCGTCGTCAACCTCCTCGCGCGCACCCGCGCGCCCGTTAGTACGAATCACGGAAGGGATAGGAAGTGAAGTGAGTAGAGTAGAGGCGTGCGCCGGCGTGCTATCCGTGTAAATCGTAGCACTCGTGCTTTTCGTGCCATCCGTGCTACTCGTGACAATCTCGCCTGGATACTTCGGTCGCGAGGGTGCCCATGATCGGTACGGCTTGTCAGGGATGCCCTCTGCGCACAGCAGGCCGACCGCGATCAGGTCCGCCAGGTAGGTGACGTCCTCGCATTCCTCAAGAGCGTTCACTTCGGACAGGCCGTTGCGACGCGCAGCGGTGAGCACCCGGAGCCATGCACCGATCGCCGAGTTGAAGGCGGACGGATCGGGCAACCTTCGGCCGAGCGCGCGCCACTTGCTGTCTGCAAGGAAGGCAGCGTCGATCAGCGCGAAGGCGACGGGTTGGCGACGCACTACTCCTCCTCCTGCGGGATGGCAGCGACAGGGCCGGGGTACGCGACCGGGATATACATTGCCTCGAAGCCAGCCCGCCTCATGGCAAAGTACTCGCCCCCCTGATCGGGACCGACGATGTAGTCGCCTGCCTCGTATGGGTATTCGCCGTGGAATGTCTGAATGGCCCCGGCCGTCCTTGCCTTCCCAGCCGTGACGGTCGCCATCGGGCGGTACTCACGCACGTCATGTCGGTTCGCGGTGTCACTCATGGCTTCTCCTCCTCATGCCGCAACCGCCATTCGCGGTGCGCCCAGCTGGCGTTGTGCGCCTCCACACCGGGGCGCGGGTCCGTCGGGTCAGCCGTGATGGGCAGGCCACAGACGCACGCCATCGTCCGCAGGGGCCGATCCGTCAGCAGGATGTCCGGGACGCGGCCGCATATCTCGGCTGCGCTCCAGGCTGTCATGCCGGGATGTCCAGTCCGAGCGTCAGCACGTTGTCGGCTCGATTGATGTTCCGACAGGCTGCCTCAAAGTAGGAGCGCTTCAGTTCGCATCCGACCGCCCGTCGACCGTGCTGCACCGCGACGTAGCCCGTGGTCCCGATGCCCATGAATGGGTCCAGCACGAGCTCCCCCGGATTGGACCAGAGGCGAATGCAGCGCATGACCGTCTCGATCTGGAGCGCGGCGATGTGCCGCTCGTCCTTCTCTTCTCGTGCCTCAGCCGCGTTCAGCGTCGCCGACTCACGGATGCCATACCAGATAGGCCGCGCCCACTCGATCCACTCGTCATTCGTGATCTGGTCGCCCACGATCGCCACGGCGTTCTCGCCCGGCGCGCGGAACACGAGGATGAAGTCGGCCATTGCCGGCCGGAGCCACGCACGGTCCCGTTCCTTCTGGACGAACAGGAGTCCCTTTGACTTCGTGCGGATCGCCTGCGCCTGCGGGTCTTTGTCGATCGTCACCTCTCCGTGAAAGACGAACCCGTGCGGCAGGAATGCCCGGATCACGTCGCCCCGGAAGTCATGCATCCCGGTCACGCCATCATGGGCGACCGTCGTCGCAACCTGCTGCACGTGCACCGCGACATTCCGGCCCGGCTTCATGACCCGCTTGAGCTGTGTGATGAGGAAGCCGAAGTGCGTCCAGAACTCGTCGGGCCGGTTGTTGCCGATGTCCCGCTCGCTTGGCGAGTAGGTGAACAGGCTCATGAACGGCGGGGAGAATAGGGTCAGGTCGACGGACGCATCGGCCACGTCGGATAGTCGCTCGACGCTATCGCCGAGCATCATCGTCCAGCCCGGCCGCTTGACCGTCGATTCCTGGTACTCAAAGGCGTCCGGTTTGCCGTCCAACTCTCCGCGCTCGAAGGCGGCGATATGGTCGATCAGCTTGTCCTGCATCCGGGTTGCCTCTTCCTCTTTGCGCATGACGTTCTCATAGATCTCAGCCTCGGCATCGGACAGGACGATGTGAGCGCGCACGCTCTCGGTCTGCCCGAACCGCCAGCAGCGCCGGATGCTCTGGTAGTAGGCCTCCCACGAGTCCGACAGTCCGACAAACGCCATCTGATGGGCGTTCTGAAGGTTCATTCCGAACCCGGCGATGCGCGGCTTGGTGATGAGCACGCGGTGTGCCCCGTCCTGGAACGCCTCAATCGCGGTTGCCTTTGTCTCGGGCGACTGGTTGCCCTCCACGAGGATTGAGCCGGGGATCGCGTCGCGGAGCGCATAGCCCTCGTCATTCAGTCCGTGCCAGACAATCCATTGGCCGGGCTTGGCATTGACGAGCTCGGCCGCCCGCGCGACCCGAGGCATGAGCGTCTTGCGCCGGACCGCGCTGCGATCCTTGACCCCGCCGAGTCCGCCGAAGAAGAGCTGCCCGTCGGGCACGTAGTCGGCCGCGATGAACTCCGGCTCGATCACGAGCTCGGGTAGAATGAAGCCGTCATCCTCATAGCCCAGGTCGGAGGGACGGCGGATGCTCATGCCCCATGACGCGAGCCAGCGAAAGAACGCATCTTCGGCGTGGCCCTTCAGCCGCCAGCCATCCTTGCCGCTGTCGAGCGAGCCGTGGACGAAGAAAGCTGACAGCATCTCATGGTGCGGCATGATGCCGAGGAACTCGGAATGGTTGCCGATCTCCGCGATGTCGTTTGGAGCGGGTGTGGCCGTCGCGCACAGCCGGTAGGG
>JANMRJ010000078.1:0-2632 GCA_031370985.1 Acidimicrobiales bacterium | reverse complement strand
CGAGATCGAGTAGTGGTTGCTCATCGACCGCCGCCTGGACGCGCTCACGTACGCCGCCTTCCTGCCCTATATGGGATTGTCGCTCAACAACCAGGCCAACCTCCTCTCCGAGGTGGGCCGCCGTGACGACGCGCTGGGGGTGTGGGGCTCAGCGGTCCAGGCGTTCGCCGACTCACCTGGCGCCGCCGCGGAGCTGGTGGCCTGGCGGTGCCGCTGGCGGTTCCACCACGACGACCCGGCCGGGGCCGCGGCCGACGCGACCCTGCTGGCGTCAACGGAACCGTCGGTGGCGCGTGACCTCCCGTCGTTCGGCCGGGCCCGTCTCCGGGTGCGGGCCGTGGTGGCCGAGCTCCCGTCCGACACCGTGGCCGAGCTCCCCGGCTGGGCCACCGCGCCGATCCCTGAGGAGACCGTGGCGCTGGTCAATGCCTGGGCCGCGGTGGCCGGGTCCCGCAACGAGGCCGCCTATCTCGCCGACCACGCCCCGGCGCTGGCCGAGGCCGAGCTTCCCGGCACACTGGCGGCCATGGCCGACCTCTACCCAGAGCACCCGATCCTGCCCCGCGCCCGGGCCGTGCTGGCGACGATCGCCGCCGGCGAGCTCGCCGAGGTCGTCGCCGGCATTGCCTCGGCCAACGAGACAACGGCCCAGGTTCGAGAGTGGATGGTCACTCCCACCTGGGCCGCGTCTCGGGCCCACTTCGAGGCCCACCGGGCGGCATTGCTCGACGAGGGGGTGCGGCAGGCCCTGGCCGCGCGGGCCGGCGGCGACGCCAACGCCGCCCAACACCTGGCCATCCTCACCCTGGCCCAAGAGGTGAACGTGGCCGACCTCTTCGATGCCGTCACCGATGGCACCGACGCCTCCGACCTGGCCAACGACATCATGGCCAGCGGCAAGGCTGAACTGCTCGCTTCGCTGCTCACCGCCTGCCCGGGCCTGGCCGATGTCCCGTTCGCCGCCGCCGCCGTCACCGCGGTGGCGCTGGCGCTGGTTGAGCGGGCCGACGAGGCCAGCCAGGCGATGGGGTGGGCAACAGGCCAGGGTGACGATACCCAATGCCGGGCCTTCGCCGGCCGTCTCCGCCGCCTGATGGCCGCCCGCCCCGACCTGGCCGGCCGCCTGGCCCAGGTGACGACGGCACTGGAAGTGGCCGACTCCCCGCCGGTGGCCGCCGACTGACCCCGTCTGGCTTCCTGGGTCAGTTCACAGCGCCCCGGCGCCCCAGGGTGACCCCGGTTGTGAACGCATGACGGGCTCGGGAGGCCGGTCCAGAAGGCGCTCACTGGTCGACCATCGTGAGATGGTGGACAGTGACCCTTACCGGCCACCTCACCAGCGCGGAAGTGGTGTATCTGGCCGCGCTGGGCGCCTCGGCGGCGGCCGCACCCCCGGGTGCCGACCGCCGCCGGGGCCGCACGGCCGTCGTCGTGGCCGCCCGGGCCCGGCGGCGCCGCGGCGTGCCTTGGTTCACCCTGGCCGACGCCGTGGGCGTGAGCCCGGCCACCCTGCGCCGGTGGCGGGACCGAGATGGCGGCACCGAAGCCGCGGCCCCCACCGCAGGTCCCCCCGCCGGCCCTCGTTCTCCCGCACCACCACCGGGCTGAGGACCCGGACCGCACCTGGCTGTGGTCAGTCGCCATGTCAGAGTCGTCGAGCGCGACCATCTCGTCGTCGAGCTGGAGCCTGTCGTCCAATCTGATCACGACCCACGAGGGGCCCACCTCGGGCCGTGGCCGGCTCGACTCGGTGAGGATCGGCGGTGAGAAGCGTGCGTCAGTGTTCCTTGAGGTGGCCCAGGGTCTCGGCGTCGCCCCGGGCAATGTCGTCAGCATCGGGAACAGCCTGACTTCCGACATTCTCCCGGCCGTGGAAGCCGGGATGAGGGGGGTATGGATCGATGCGCACGTATGGGAGTACGAGCGAGCCCGCACAGGTGCGACAGCGGTCTTGCCCGAGGGTGTCGTGGTCGCCACCTCCATCCTTGAGGTACCCGCCATCCTTGATGGGCACCTGGAATGGCACTGAAGGACTGGTGGATCCCAAGAGCGAGCACTACGAGGACCCGAACGACACCGGACTGGGGGCTCGTCGGCCACGAACCGGGCACGACCTATCGGTACCTCGATCGCGAGTACGTCACCGACCGGGAGTTGGCACGCCTCATCTCACGTTGGGACAAAATTGATGAGGCCGTGCTCCGCTCCACGTTTGGCGACCGCTACGAGCACTCCCATATCCCTGGCGCCGCTCCAGGTCTACGGGCGCCGGCTACCCCTCCATCGCTGACGCCGGCTGATTACCAGTCCCGGGTGGGGCGGCCGTGCTCGGCTCGCCAGGCCTCGATGAGCTGGGCCCGCCAGATCAGGGCGCAGACCAGCGAGGACACGCCGGCGGTGGTGGCCACCACCAGGACCGGCGTGGCGCCGGAGATGAAGCCGAGGACCAGCACGATGGCGCCGATGATGCCGAAGACCACCGAGGCCCGCAGCGCCGGCGGCCAGGCCTTCCACTCGGTGGCCGTGGCCACTATGGCGTGCCGAACGGGCGGATGCGGCGGGGCGGGACGGTGATGCCGGGCGGGGGCGCCGCCGGGCGGCGGGGGCGCTTGGGCACGTCGGACATGAGGGC
>JANMRJ010000668.1:0-3903 GCA_031370985.1 Acidimicrobiales bacterium | reverse complement strand
CGCTCCCGAACGGACGCCAGCTCCGCACCGTGTCGCCGTAGCAGCCGGCCAGGTCGGCATGCTTGAGGCCGAGGTGAGTGAGGAGGCGGCGCAAGGTGGGCGCGTCGGGCGGCTTGTGGTCGAAGTTGATCGTGCCGAACTGGTCGGCCGTCATGCTCACCACCAGGACGGGGACGGGGAGGGAGCCGTCGGCGGCCTTCAGGGCGTCGGCGACTGCGTCGGCCACCCTGTCCCACGTCACCACGTCGACCGCGGCGGCGCCGGCCGGGTAGAGGCCGGCGGCCTTGATGTCCGGGATCACCTGCAACGAGCCGAAGCCCTTGGCATCGGCCGTGTCCAGCAGCACCTGGATGAGGTACCGGTCAGCCGAACCATGGCCGGTGGGGTCGATGATGGCCTGGAACCGGGCCATTTCCTTGTTCACCCAACCCGACTCCCGGGCCTTCGCGGACCACAGCGCCACCAGGTGCTTTGACTCGTGCAGCGCCAGCACCAGCGAGGTCTCCCACGGCGTGCCGGGCACGATGCTTCGCGGTGCAAGGAAGCTGCTCAGGCCCCGCGTGGCCAGGCTGGCGACCATGCGATCGGCCCAGGCCCGGTCGTCACTGTCGTAGGAGAGGAAGACATCGTGGGTGAAGGCCACCTCGGCCGAGGATAGCGACGGATGCCGCGGACAACCCGGCTCGCACGAATGACCGCCGGCCGCGGGCCGGAGGCCCGATACTCAGGGTATGGCGATGAGGGCGGGCAGAAGATGAACCCCCATGGGTGGGCGAGGGTGACCGTGGTCGGCGTCTTCCTGCTGGGATTGGTGGTGGTGGTGGGGCCGGCGCTGTGGCACGCCGGCTCGCTCTTCCGGGACCCGTTCACGCCGGCGGTCGAGACGAAGATGTCGAGACCTTCGATGCCAAGGGGATCAGGACGGGAAGCGAGGTCACGACCGGGCCGGCCGGCGGCTCCCTGGTCGAGCGGTCCATGGCGGCCGGCGGTGTGCTGCTCCTGCGCATAGCGGTGGTGTCGGCGGCCGCCTTCCTGGCCGGCGCCCTCGTCTTTCGCACGATCAGCGGGACGTTCCCGAGCGAGATCGGCGGGGTGGTGTTCGCCGAGGCCGCCGGCGGGCTGGAGAAGCTCGGCGCCAACGTGGCCGAGCTCACGGCCCGGCTCGACGCGTCCGACCGGGAGATCGACAGTCTCCAGCGGGCGGCCACCGGCGGCGTGGCAGCCGTCAACGGGTTCAACGAGCAGATCGACGCCGTCTGGCTACAGGTCGAGCGGTTGAGTGAGGCGGTCGTCGCCCTCGGTGACGAGCTCCGGGACCTCCGCAGCCGAGGTCAGTGAGCGGCGTTGCGCAGCCGCTTGGCGATCTCACGGACATCGGCCAGGTTCTGATCGAACGTGGCGCGGTCCAACGCCACATAGCCGTTCCCGGACGCGCTGCCGTTCGCCGCTGCCGGCGCAGCCGGCGGCCGGGCCAAAAGGGCCGTGGCCTCGTCCAGCATGGCCTTGATGGCCTCGGATTCCTTCTGGGCCGCCGCACGCCGGGCCGGGATCTGTCGCACACGCTCGAGGGCGGTGTCGAGGTCGCTCATGGCTGCATTGTACCCCCGGGCACTTCAGCCGCCGGCGACGGCCGGAATGATGCTCACCGTCTGACCGGGTTCGACCGCGGTGTCAAGGCCGGACGAGAAGCGCACGTCCTCGTCGGCCACGAAGATGTTGACGAACCGGCGCAGGCCGCCGCCGTCGTCGAACAGGCGGGCGGCGAAGCCGGGGTGGGCCGTCTCCAGCGAGGCGAGCACCTCGCCCACGGTGGCGCCGTCGACGACGACCTCGGCCGCGCCGGCGCAGAGGGTGCGCAGCTGGGTGGGGATGCGAACGGTAGCCATCAGCGTCTAAGCCTCAGTTCCTTCGAATGCAGCAGCGAACGCGTCCATCGTGGGGGCGATGGTGGCGGTGGGGCGGCAGACCGGCGCCACCGCCTCGATGGTCTTGAGGCCGGCGCCGGTGATGTAGGCGACCACCCGCTCGTCGCGCCGCACGACGCCCTTGGCCGCCAGCCGGGCCAGCGTGGCGATGGTCACACCGCCGGCGGTCTCGGCGAAGATGCCCTCGGTGCGGGCCAGCAGCAGCATGGCGTCGACGATCTCGGAGTCGGACACGGCCTCCAGCCCGCCACCGCTGCGCTTGACCTCGTCGAGGGCGTAGGGGCCGTCGGCCGGGTTGCCGATGGCCAGGGACTTGGCGATCGTCTTCGGCTTCACCGGGCGGATGTAGTCGTGGCCCTCGTTGAAGGCGGTGGCCACCGGCGAGCAGCCCTCGGCCTGGGCGCCGGAGATGCGCACGTGCGGCTCCTCCTCCAGCAGGCCGACCTTGTACAGCTCGCGGAAGCCGCTGGCGATCTTGGTGAGCTGGGAGCCCGAGGCGACAGGAACGACCACGTGGTCGGGCGCCTCCCACCCGAGCTGTTCGGCGGTCTCGAAGGCCAGGGTCTTGGAGCCCTCGGCGTAGTAGGTGCGCAGGTTGACATTCACGAACGCCCACGTGGGCTGCTCGGAGGCCAGCTCGGCGCACAGGCGGTTGACATCGTCATAGCTGCCGTCGACCGCGATCAGGCTCGGGCCGTAGACCGCGGTGGTCACCACCTTGCCGGCTTCGAGATCGGCGGGGATGAACACCACGTGGCGCATCCCGGCCCGGGCCGCGTGGGCGGCGACGGAGTTGGCCAAGTTACCGGTGGAGGCGCACGCCGCCACCTTGAAGCCCATGGCCCGGGCCCTCGCCAGCGCGACGGAGACCACCCGGTCCTTGAACGAGCCCGTCGGGTTCAGGGTGTCGTTCTTCAGCCACAGCTCACCGAGGCCCAGCGCCGCGGCCAGCCGGTCGGCCCGGACGAGGGGCGTGAAGCCAGCGCCGAGGTCGACGGCGCCGTCGTTGACCGCCGGCAGCAGGTTGGCATAGCGCCAGATGGAGGGGGGGCCGGCGGCGATGGTCTCTCTCGACGTGGCCGCGGCGATCGCCTCGTAGTCGTAGACGACCTCGAGGGGGCCGAAGCACCACTCACAGACGTGGAGCGCCTCGGCCGGGAAGGCGTGGTGGCACTCCCGACACCTCAGCCCTTGGACGAAGCTCACTGCTGCCCCTCAGACATGCTGCCTCCTCATCGCTCCGGGCATTGGCACCTGGTCGCCCCCGAAATCTTCGGTGACGGCTGGTTGTCGCGGTTTCTGCGGGCCCGGTCCCTCGACCGCTCTGGATGAAGGTCCCATGATACGTCAACCGGCGAGCGAGAGCAGGTGGGTTCTGACCACCTCCTCGACACAGCCGGCAACGTCGTCGTGCGCCCGCTCGCGGCCGAACCGGCCGACCAGGGACACCACCGTCACCGACGCCGGCAGCTCCGGCACCTCGCCGGCCAGTACATCGCCGGCCACCAGCAGCGCCGGCACGCCGGCGGCGACCGCGAGGTCGATCACCCCGCCGGCGGCTTTGCCCTCGAAGGACTCGGCGTCGAGGGTGCCCTCGCCGGTGACGACCAAATCGGCGCCGGCGATCCGCTCCGCCAGGGACAGCGCCTCGGCCACCAGCTCGAAGCCCCCGACGAGCAGGGCGCCGGCCGCGGCCAGCCCACCGGCCAGCCCGCCGGCCGCGCCCGAGCCCCCCAGCTCGGTGACATCGACCCCGTAGTCCCGCACATAGATCTGGGCGAGGCGCTCCAGGCGCCGGCGCAGCAGGGCGACCTGGGCCGGCGTCGCCCCCTTCTGGGGCGCGAAGACCTCGGCCGCGTCGACGAACAGCGTCTCGACATCGCACGCCACCAGCAGCTCGACGCCGGCGTGGAGCCGCCGGCGGGGGTTCAACGCGGTCAGCGCGGCCAACCCGCCATCGGTCGTCGCCGACCCGCCG
>JANMRJ010000071.1:0-7250 GCA_031370985.1 Acidimicrobiales bacterium | reverse complement strand
CTAGCTAGGTGTGGGCTGGTGGGCGGGGGGCCAGGCGCCCAGAGGGCGGCCGATCTCCCAGTGGTGGCCGTAGGGGTCGACCACCTTGCCCAGTCGCCAGCCGTGGGCGTCCTCGGGTGGCCGTGCGCCGGTCGCGCCAGCGGCGACCGCCCGGGCGTAGGCGGCGTCGGGATCGTCGACCCGCAGCAACATCTTGGTGGTGGCGCCGGCCAGCGTCTCCGGGCTGAAGCTGCCCTGCGTGGGGGCCTCCTCGGACACCCAGAACTCGGCCCCGTCCACGGAGAGCTGGGACACGATGTGGCCGGCACCGTCGTCGACCCGATAGATCTCGGTGGCGCCGAAGGCGGCCTTGTAGAACTCGACCGCTTCGGCGCTCCGACGGACGGCGAGCTGGGGGCAGATGTCGGTGGTCATGGCGGGGCTGATCGTACGTTTCATCCGTACGCTGGGGTTCTGTCTGACCATGGCGAAGCGGAGGGTGGCGATCCTGGTCGGAGAAACCGGCGACCCCTGATCACGGCCGTCGTCGTCAGCGCCCTGGTGCTGGTTGCCCAAGTGGCGCTCGAGCGCTGGCGAACCCAGGCTCGGGAGAGCTTGGGCGCGGCGGCGGGCAACACCCCGGGGATGCCGGTGAGGGGTTCGAGTCGAGGAGGTGGCTCGTCGTCGAGAAATGCCGCCTGCTGGGCGGACGCAAGTGCCCGTTCGCCTTCGCGTGCCCACCGCCACGAACCTCGCCCCCCATGGCCGGAGTGATGATGATGGCGTGCTCCCTTCCGCTTGGGTTCCACAACCGGGAGCGGCACCGGCCACGGGCGGGGCCGGCGTGAGCGCCGGCGGCCCTACGGTGGCGCCCATGTCGACCCGAGGGACCGGCCGGCTCGTACCGGTGCGCCTGCCGGCGCCGGAGGCGGGGGGGCTTATCCGCGCCGCGTGGGAAGCCGGTGACGCCGTGCTCGTCCTGGATCCGCGCGCGCCGGCGGCGGAGGTCGACGGGATCCTGGCGCGGATGCGGCCCGAACTGGGGATCGAGCTCGTCGTTGCCGCGGTGGTGGTGACCTCGGGCACCGCCGGCGAGCCCAAGGGCGTGGAATTGACCTGGGATGGCCTGGCCGCATCCGCGGCGGCGGTGGCCGAGGCGCTGGAGATCGGCGCCGGCGACCAGTGGCTGGCCTGCCTGCCACTGCACTACGTCGCCGGCCTGGCGGTGCTGGGGCGGGCATGGGTGACGGGCACGCCGACGACGGTCCTCGGCGGGTTCGACCTCGCCGCGGTCGCCGGCGCCGACGCCACCCTCGTGTCGCTGGTGCCGACGATGGTGCGCCGCATGCGGGAGGCCGGCGCCCACCTGGGCCGGTTCCGCCGCATCCTGCTGGGTGGCGGACCGGTGCATGAGACCGGGCCGAACATCGTGGCCACCTACGGCATGTCGGAGACCTGGGGCGGGGTGGTGCACGACGGCCACCCGCTGGCCGGCGTGGAGCTATCGATCGGCGAGGACGACGAGATCCTGGTGCGGGCGCCGATGATGATGCGGGGCTACCGGCTGGACCCGGAAGCAACGAAGCGAGCGTTTACCGCCGGCGGCTGGCTGCGCACCGGCGATTCCGGCGCCATCGACGCCGGCGGGGAGCTGCGGGTGCTCGACCGGCTGCGGGACCTCATCGTCACCGGCGAGGTGAAGGTGAGCCCGAGCGAGGTCGAGGCGGTGCTGGCGGAGCACCCGGGGGTGGCCGACGTGTGCGTGGCTGGCGCCCCGGACGCGGAGTGGGGCCAGCGGGTGGTCGCCCACATCGTGCCGGCGGACCCGGCTAGGCCGCCGGCGCTGGCCGAGTTGCGGTCGTTCGTCGGCGAGCGGCTGTCGTCGGCCAAGCTGCCCCGGGAAGTGGTGCTGACCGACGTGATCCCCAGGACGGCCGGCGGGAAGCCCCTCCGTCGGCTTCTCAAGGCCGGGGGCCTTGGGTAACATCAACCTCGTTCGTGAGAACAGCAAGACCCTGAGCAAGACCGACCTGATGCGGATCGAAGCCGAGGACATCCTGGCCAGCCGGGTCTTCGACGAGGAGGGTGACCTCCCCGACATCGAGTAAATGGCGTCGCTCGAGTTCCACCGCGCCTACAACGGGTCGGGGTAGCTCCGCTCAGCTCCGCTGGAGGATGGCATCGTCTCGGAAGTCGGCGAACAGGCCCGCAGCGCCGGCGGTGGCGAAGACCACCGACTGGTTGGCGGCCGAGCCCGTCGTCCCCGGCATGGTGACGTTGCGGACGTCCTTCGGGTCGATGGACAGGGCCAGGCGGCCAAGGCGATAGAGGTCTCCCAGGCCGACGCCGTCGAAGCGGGCGTACTTGGTGAACACCGCCATCCACTTCAGGGTGTTGGCCGCGGTGGGCGCCGAGTCGCGCAGCTTCGAGAGGCCGGCGAGGATCAGGATCCCCTGGTCCTGGGTACGGGTGAAGTCACCGCCCGACAGGTGGCGGTTGCGGGAGAAGGCCAGCGCGGCCCCGCCGTCCATGCGCACGGTGCCGGCCGGGAAGACCGCGCCGGAAAGGGGGTCGTTCATCGGAACGGGCACATCGACGTTGACCCCGCCCAGGTCGTCCACCATGTCGGCCAGGCCCTGGAAGCCGGTCGTGAGCACGATTGGGATGTCGACGCCGACGAGCGCCGAGACCGCCCGGGCCTGCAACGCGGGACCGCCGTAGTAGTTGCCGGCGTTGATCTTGTCGAGGCCGCGGCCGGGGATGTCGGTCCAGGTATCGCGAGGGATGTTCAGGATGGTGGCCTTGCCCGCGGCCGGGTTGATCCCGATGAGGTGGAGGGCGTCGCCGCGGGACTGGGCCTCGCCGGGCCGGGCGTCCTGGCCGATGACGAGCACAAAGACGGGCTTGCCGGGGAGGGGCCGGAACCGGCCCTCTTCGACCTTGACCACCTCGATGGCCGCATGGCCCGGCGCCGGCCGCGCCGGCGACACGCACCCGAACCCGACCCCGATTACCGCAGCCAGCGCGAGCAGGCGCCTCACGAGCGCACCCTGGTCGTGGTCGTGTCGCCGGCCCACGTGCGGGTCACCTTGATCTCGTAGGCGTCGATGCGCCACTGCCCGCCCTCGGGCATCAGGACCAGTTCGCCGGTGCGGACGACGGTGACCGGCGCGCTGGCGATCCGGCCGGCGAGGCGCAGGTCGAGGCCGGCGGTCACCACGCTCATGGTCCCGTCGGGGCCGGCGAGGGCGGCGAGGGTGGCCACCGCCTTCTCCTGGCGCACGTCGCTCACCGGCGGCAGGTTCTCGTCGATGAAGGCGAACCGATCGGGGCCACCGGCGACGACCCGCGCCGCGGCCGGGCCGCTGAAGAGCGGCACCAGGTCGCCGGCCGGACCGCCGGTGCGCAGGGGCCGCAGCACGCCGTCCTCCAGGTAGCGGTTGAGGGTGTCCAGCACGCCGGCCCAGGCCGCGTCGAACTGCTTCTGACCCACGGTGCCGGAGGTGTGGACATCGAAGCCGGCGCCGGTGATGGCGATCGGCCCCAGGGGGCGTACCGGCGCCGGCGCGCCGTGGGCGATGTAGGCCGCCGATGGACCCCGCCCACAGGCCGTGAACGCCAGCAGGCCGGTAAGAAGGAGAAGCGGGATCCGTCGGGGCATCCGGCCGCAAGCATAGGCGGCACGCAAAGACGGCACGCACCTCGTGCCCCCCGGGTTCAGCCGAAGCGCTCGGCCACCACGTCGACGATGCGCCGGCCGGCCTCGACCGGCGACGTGTCGCTGCGTTCCAGGGCCACGCCGGTGGCGAGCAGGAGCGACCCGCCGAGGGTGAGCCAGGCCCACGTCGGGACGCCGGCCAGGGCGCCGAGGGACTCGTTCACCGTCACGGCGACCAGCAGTGCGGTGCCGACCAGCATCGGGCCGGCGAGCCGCCGGCCCCCGCCGGCAGCCACCGCCGCCACCCCGACGGCGCCGGCAACCAGGCCGTGCCACCCGGCGCCGCCGGCCAGGCGCTCGACGAAAGCGGCGGCGCCGAGGAGGGCCACCGACGGGACGTAGGCCGCCCACGACGTGACCGCGGGCGAACGGCGGCGGGCCATCCAGCCGGCGACGAGGAGCTGGGCGGCGACCGGAACGGCGTACGGCTCACTGGCGGTGACGCCGGCGGTGGCCAGATGGAGGGCGAGGCCGCCCGTGCACAGCGCCCCGCCGAGGTGGGCGATGTCGGCCCGCCGACCGGCTATACCGGCGCCGAGGACAAGGCCACCGGCGATCAGGAGGGAGTTGGCGAACGTGACCGGGTCGGTCGACGCGACCGCCAGGCCGAGAGCGAGGCCGGTGGCGGCGGCGGCGAGGAACGGCCGGCGCCAGTCGGCCTCGACGACCACGGCCAGCCCGGCCCACGCCACGGCGGCCACGCAGAGGGCCACACCGATGGCCGGCCCGCCGAGGCCGGCGCCGAGGGCCACCTGAACCACCAGCGCCTGGACCCCAAGCGCGGCCCCGATCCCGATGTCGGGACGGGCGAAGCGGATGGCGTCGGCTGCATAGAGCACGCTGGCGGCGAGCAGGACGGGCACGGCCTGCGCCGGCGTCAGCCCGAGGGCGGCGGCGACGGGGACGAGCATGGCCAGCCGGGCAACGTCACCGAGGCAATGGCGGCCGCGCTCGAGCTGGAAGGCCAGCAGCCAGCAGGCGGGGACCGCAGCGGCGACGGCCACGGCCGCGCCGAGGGCCGGCGCGGCGATGGCCAGGCCGAGCAGCACGGTGCCGGCGGCTACGACGGCCATCGCCGCGTCTATCACCGACGGGCCGCCGACGGGATGGTCGCCAGCGTGGGCGCGCCGGACCGCGGTCTCGGCCACCACTGCCGCGCCGGCCAGACCGGCCAGGGCGGCGATCCCGGGATGTGCGGCGCCAGCGACGGTCACCACGGCCCACGGGGCGAACCCGGCCACGACGGCCTCGGCCCATGGCCGCCGGGAGGAGGCGGCCAGCGCGGCGACAACCAGGAGGGCGCCGGCGGTCGCCAACGTCGACGCGGTGCCCACCTCGACGGCGGCGACCGCGGCCAGCGCAGTCGGGATGGTCGCCGGCGCCCACGAGCCGCCCCGCAGCAGGGTCTGGGCGAACGGGCGGGGCGTGCCGTCGTAGCGGCGGATGTCGGCCGCCAGCAGGCCGACCGCCACCAGGGCGAAAGCGATGCCCCACGCCGGCCGGCCGGAAAAGTGACCGGCGAACGGGGCGGCGAGCAGGAGCGCGCCCACAAGCCCGGGGACAGCCATCCCCCCGATCTCGGCCGCCTCGGCCAGCCCGGCCAGCGGCGTCCGCCAGAACGGGTCGCGGATCGAGATCAGCGCGGCCAGCTCGATGACCACGAACAGGGCGGCCACGCCGACCGCGCCGGTGCTGATGGCGAGGCCGGCGCCGGCCCACCCGCGGAGGAGGCCGACCCCGAAGGACGCCAGGGCCAGGAACGCCAAACGGAGGTCGTCGAGGCGCCGGGCCTGGCGGGCCAGGACGACAGCGGCCAGAACAGCCGTGACCAGCGTGCCGGACACCCCCGACACGGCGGCGGCATTGCCGGCCAGGCCGAGGTCGGCCATGGTCCCGTCGCCAAAGCCGAGGAACAACGTGACCGCGGCACCGAGCACCGGGGCCAGTCCCGCCGCCGCAGCCCACGGCCAGGCGACGGCCTGGAGCCGGCGCTGGCCGCTCAGCTCGGCGGCCACCGCGGCGGCAACCAGCACCAGCGGCGCCGGCACGGGTGACACCGAGGCGATGCCGGCGGCCAGCACGGCCACCGACGCGGTGCCCGCCCACGTGAGGACCACCGAGCCGGTGGCCAGCCCAAGACCGCCGAGGACCACGACGCCGAGCACCCCCTCGGCCACCAGCAGCGGCCGCCACGTCATGCCCGACCGCAGCCCGATGCCGGCCAGGTCGATGGGCAGGAGGAAGGCGCCGAGGTGGAACACCACGTCGCCGGTGGCCGGCAGCGTCCGCCGCAGGACCCGCCCGCCGGCGAGGAAGGCGGCGGTGATCGCGACGACGAGGGCCAGCTTGGCTGTTTCGGGCAGCCGGTCCCACTGGACGGCGACGAAGACGGCGGCGCCGGCGAGGAGCAAGAACGCGCCGGTGGCGGCTACCCAGGTGGCCCCGGTCCGGCGCCCGGTCGGCTGGACCGGGGGTGGTGCGTGCATGGTGGTAGTCATGGGCCCAGCGTCCGCCAGCGCCCGCCCGACAACCATCGGGTCCGGCCCCCAGATCGGCCTGGGGGTGCCCCGAACTACGCCGCTGGCATGGGTCGCCGGCCGGCGCAGAGCCGGACCAGTCCATGGACCCACACAAGACGACGGTCTCGGACGTGGGGCATTTCGGCCCTGGTCACCACATCGCAGTCGCACGAGGATGCCCATGCGTATCCTGGATCTGAATGGCCGGGGCTACGGCACCACACAGGCTGCCGCCCGGATACTCCCCGTCGACAGGATGTAAGCGCGCCGTGCCACCGCTAGCCCAGATCCGCCTCAGAGAGAGTCCAGCATGAACCTTCGCAACGCCCGAGTGCTGATCACCGGTGGTGCCGGCTTGGTCGGATCCACCATCGCCGATCAGCTCGTTGCCGAGGAAGTGGGTGAGATCGTCGTGCTGGACAACCTCGTCCGCGGCCGCCTGGCAAACCTCGCCAGTCCGATCGCGGCCGGGAAGGTCCGCCTGATCGATGGCGACATCCGCGACATCGACGCCGTACGGACGGCGATGGATGGCATCGACGTCGTCTTTCACCAGGCCGCCATCCGCATCACTCAGTGTGCCGAGGAACCCAGACTCGCCCTCGAGGTCATGGCCGACGGCACGTTCAACGTAGTGGAGGCGGCGGCGGCCGCTGGCGTCACGAGGATGGTCGCGGCGTCGTCGGCGTCGGCATACGGCATGGCCGACGAGTTCCCCACCACCGAGTCACAGCACCCCTACAACAACCGCACGCTGTACGGCGCGGCCAAGGTGTTCAACGAAGGCATCCTGCGGAGCTTCCACGACATGTTCGGCCTGGACTACGTGGCCTTGCGGTACTTCAACGTGTACGGGCCCCGCATGGATGTCTTTGGCGTGTACACCGAGGTATTGATCCGTTGGATGGAGCGTATAACCGGCGGCGAGCCACCTATCATCCTGGGCGATGGCAGCCAGACCATGGACTTCGTGTACATCGACGACGTGGCCCGCGCCAACCTCTTGGCCGCAACCGCTGACGCCACGGACTGCG
>JANMRJ010000618.1:0-1613 GCA_031370985.1 Acidimicrobiales bacterium | reverse complement strand
GTCGGCTGGGTCGAAGCGGTAGACCCGCTCCTCACGTTCGGGGTTCATTGTCGCCTCCTGAAGCAGAAGGTGGGCGGCGAGGAGCAGCCCGAGGCGATGACCGTGGCTTCTGGGAACCGCCGCCTGGCGGGGCGGGTGAGGCCGCTGCCTGTGCGGGTGACGTTGCCGCCTGCGCTCCCGACTTCACCGCGCTGGCGGCGACGCCGACCACTGCCGCACCAGCTCCAACCGCTCCCGCGGCCACACCGCCGCCGGCCGCGGCCGTAGCCGCGCCACCGCCGCCCGGCTGGCTGCCAGCGAGGGAGGTAAGGCGGGACCGGCCCCCCATCTGGGTGTAGTAGCGAGCCGACTGCGCCTGCTGACCGGCCCGGACCGGACCGCCCCGGATCCCCTGTGCGACAACTGCCGCCTCCGTCAGCGGGAGCAGCCGCGCCACCAACAAGGGCGAGAAGGCGGCCACCCCGAACGCAGCCGTGGCCGCCAGCAGGATGCCGACCGCCTGGGACACCGATCCGCCGGGGTTCTGGGCCATCACCTCCGGCGTCGGCAGCGCCGTGACCTCACCGCCGGAGCCGGCGCCGACGGCAGCGGCGGCAGCAACAGCGAGAGCCACCGCCACCACCAGCTTGGAGACGATGAGGGCCACGAGCAGCTCGAGGAGCTTGCGACCGGAGCCCCGCAACGCCGGCCACAGCTGGGCCGCGAAGACCAGCGGGGCGAGCGCGACCACGATGTAGATGAGCGAGGATCGCACCACCAGCTCGGCCACCAGCACGATGCCGGCCAGAACGCTGACCAGGGCGAGGAGGAACACCACGAAGGCAGTCGCCGTCCCGCCGCTGAGGGACGCCAGCGAGCCGACAGTGGCCGTGAAGCGCTGCACGTCCTGGCCGAAGTGGTCAAGGAGCCCTTTGGACAGCTGGTCGGTGAGGGTGATCAGCGCCTGGGTCACTGTCACCAGGCCGACCATGCCGAGCACCGCCATCGGCAGCTCGAACAGGACGCGGCGCAGCATTCCCCCGACGTCGCCTGCCAGTACGCCCTGGGTGATCCCGATCAGCACGAAGCCGACGAGCAGGACTGCGCCGATGCCGACCGTGGTGGCGTAGGGACCAGTCCCGTGCAGGAACCAGTCGGCCTGCACGTTGGGATCGGTCGCGTCGAGGAAGAAGTTGAACACCCCGCCCACGACCCAGACGACAGCGTCGAGCATCCAGGCCGTCAGCCCGCCGATGATCATCTGAAAGCCCTGGGCGGCGGCCCCGCCGACGAACCCTGCCACCTTGTCGATCGCCCAACCGACCGGGTTGGGAAACCCAGCCAGGATCAGGGTGACCGCCATCACCGGCTTCCTTCGCTCGACACGCGTTCGAAGCCCGCCAGGGCGGTGTCGAAGGGCTCAGACTGCCATGGTCGGTCCTTCGTGCCAGTCATCGGGGTCGGGCCGGAAACGTCGTTGATGGCCTGGAGGCGCCAAGAGTCGCGTTCCCACGTGAGGTCGACGGTGACGCGCACCCAGTCGGCCTGCGGGAGAGCGACACCGGCAGCCGACAGGACAGTGACCGTCCACACGACGACACGGGCCGCAGCGGGGTCAAAGCGCTCCACGTGCG
>JANMRJ010000535.1:0-2893 GCA_031370985.1 Acidimicrobiales bacterium | reverse complement strand
AACAGGCCGACCTTGGTGTAGTGCCCGAACGCCCCGCCGCTGACCACGGTGACCTCCGCGCCGGCGGGAGCCGGCCCGACCGCCGCGGCCACTGCGCCCAGCAGCAACCCGGCGACGAGCGCGGACGCTCGCCGCTTCGGGACCCGGACCTTCAGGTTCGCTCGACTGTTCCGGGGGTGGTCCACGCGCCGGCCTTCCTGCATCGGTTCTTGCCCACGACGGGCAGGACCGTCTGACCCTACCACGAGCGGCACTTTCCGTGCCTCTCGTCACACCTCAGCGGTTTCCGTTCGTCAGGCTCCGACACACGGCTGGTTGACCTTGGCGAAGTCGTTCGACTTCCACACGTTGCTCCCGCAGGCCGGCGTGTTGCCGTCGTAGCCGTCGAACTGGCCGTTGCCCTTCCCGCTGTTCCCCGTAACCTTGTTCTTCGGAGGACCGGGGTTGGCGCTGCCCACCGCGTCGATGGCGATCCCGAAGGTCACGTTGTCGTTGGTCACGTTGTCGGTGATCACGGTGTTCGAGGCCGCCACCGGCTGGGGCACGGCGAAGAGGCGGATGCCGCTGCCCTGACCGCTGGTGCCGTTGCTGTGGCACATGTTCCGGGCGATCTCGTTGCCCTCGTTGCCCGGCGTGCCTGCGCAACCGGCCTGGCGGTCGGTGCAGGTGGGGAGCACACAGATGCCCTCGGCGCCGCTGGCGGTGATGGTGTTCCCGGTGATCTTGTTGTTGTCAGCGCCGGGGCCCTCGAGGCGGATGCCCATGGCCTGGCGGCCCATGCTGGGGTCCCCGGGCAGCATGTTGTTGTCGCTGATCGTGTTGTCGCGGATCTCGTTCTTGGTGCAGGCGCCGACGAGGGAGATGCCGGCGAACGGGCCGTTGCGGCGGACGGTGTTGCCCCGAATCATGTTGCCCGTCGAGGCGCTGAGGGTGATCCCATCGCCGAAGTCGCCGTCGGTCGAGCCGATGTTGTCCTGCACCGTCAGGTTCTCGACGGTGTTCTTCGAGCCGCCGCCGATGGCCACACCGGCCCCGAAGCCGGTGACGGTGCCTTTCCGGACGGTCACGCCGTGGACGTTGCGCAGGAGGATGCCCGGCTGGGCCGCGGACGATCCGTGCCCGGTGATGGTGAACCCGCCGAGATCGACGACCACGTTGTCGGCGGTCACGATCAGTGCTGGCCCACCGCTGCCGGACAGGTCGCCGTCGAGGGTGACGTTGGCGGTGATCTCCTGGCCGAAGGTGACTGCCGCGGGCTCATGGATCGGCCCGTTGTAGTCGCCGTGCAGGAGCTTGGTGAGCGTCGATCGGGCCTCCCCCTTCGACGCGTAGCCCGGCGGGTCGTTGGTGGCGACCACCTTCCCGTTCGCGGCCTTCACCCGGAAGGCCCACTTGCCGTCACTGCCCTTGTAGAGCTCGCCACTGCCGGCCATCGCCACTCCTGTCGTCGTTTTCCGCTGAACAGAACCTAGCCGTGCTGCCGCTACCCGGGTGGGTGCTCGATCCGGTGACGGGTGTCGGGCACCGGAGAGCTGTGGTCCGGCGCGACGACCCAGTCGCCCAGCTCCTCGACCAGCGCCGTGAGACGCTCCGGGTGGGCATCGACCACGAGCATCCGCGACGACTCGTCGACCACCTCGCCGCCGGCGAGGGCACGGATCCTGGCCACGTCGGCGGCCGGCAGCCCGCCGGCACCGCAGTAGCGCAGAACGAACCTCGACTGGCCGGCGATGCCCGCTACCCCCCCGCGCCGGGGACGCCGAGGCCCTCGAAGGTCGGCCCGAAGCCGAGCGGCTTGGCCGAAGCGAGCACAGCCTTGACGATGGCCTCGGCCCGCCGGGCGTTGCGCTTCATCTTGATGATCGGCGTGCCGGCGATGGCCCTGGCTGCGGCACCGACCGCGGCTGGGCAGGCCATCGAGGTGCCGCTGATCTCGGCGTAGGAGCCCGGCACTGTCGACATGATCGCCACGCCAGGCCCGGTGAGGTCGACCTCGGGGCCGATATTCGCGAACGCGGCGACGAAGTTCTTCGTGTCGGTGCCGAGGGGCGCGGCCACCTCGTCGGCCGCCGCCGCGCTGGTCGGGAAGGTACCCGTGCGGCCGGCGGCCGAGACGGCGAGCGCCTTGCCTTCAATGGCCGGGTAGCTCACCGGCGCCCGGTCGTTGTTGCCCGAGGCGATGATGCACAAGCTGCCGGCGGCATAGGCGTCGTCGATCGCCGCCTTGAGGACCGGGTCGGGCGGCCCCCCGCCGAGGCTCATGTTGATGAGGTCGCACTTCTCGGCGACGGCGACATCGATGGCCTTGGCAATGGCGAAGCTGGACGCCGAGCCTGCCCCCTTGGCGAACACCCGGTAGGCCCGGAGGGTGACGCCCGGCGCCACACCGCGCACGCCGGCGGGCGGGTTGCCGCGGGCGGCGATGATGCCGGCGACGTGCGTGCCATGGGCCTTGCCATTGTCGCCGAAGTCGTTGCGGTTCTCGCCGGGGACGGTATTGGCGCCGCCGGCGATCACCAGGTCGGGGTGAGCGCTCACGCCGGTGTCGATAACGCCGACGGTGACGCCGGCGCCGACCGTCAGGTCCGCATTGCCGTAGAAGTGGCGCAGCCCGTCGGTGTAGCCGAGGTCGAGCGGGGTGAGGGTGACGGTCGTGCCCGTCTTCACCGCCAGCTTCTTCTTGATCAGGCTCCAGTGGGCGTCGAGGGGGTAGATGTACAGCCGGTCGAGGGTGATGCTGGCCTTGCCCAGCGCCAGCGTCACCTTGCCGTCGTCACCGGTGATGCCTTGGGCGCCTTTGCGGGCCTTGAAGTCCACGAAGGCGACGACGAAGGCATTGGCCACGGGCGCGGCGCCCGACTTGGAGGTGACCTGAAGGGTGATGGTGGCCGGC
>JANMRJ010000527.1:0-3554 GCA_031370985.1 Acidimicrobiales bacterium | reverse complement strand
CCCATGGCCAGGAACGTCAGCGGTGTGGTCGTGCTCTGCAGCTCCTCGACCCGGCTGGCGAGGGCCCCCCCGACGGCGAACAGGCAGCTGTAGAAGGCGAAGCCCAGCACGAACCACCCGACGACCTGGGCGGCGATCGGCAGGGCGTGGCGCGGGACATCGACGGTGCCGGCAACTGTCGCCGCCGCTAGGCCGATGACCACGAACGCCAGCAGCTGGATCAGGCCGACGACGCCAATGCCGATCACCTTGCCGGCCAGCAGCCGGGCCGCCGGCACCTTGGCCAGCATGATCTCAACCACCCGCGACACCTTCTCCTCGACCACGCCGCTGGCCACCCAATACCCGAAGCCGAGGAGCTGGCCGTACAGCAGGATCGTCCCGAGGAACACCAGACCCTGCCGGGTGTTCTCCGCCTTGGACTGTGGGTCCAGGGCCCGGACCTCCAACCGCAGCGGCGCCAGGATGCGCTCGTCGGCCTCGCCCCCCACGCCGGCGCCCGTCAGGACAGTGGCGACAGCGACCCGCCGGTTGGCCTCGTCGACCAGGAAGCCCAGCCGATTGCCGAGCTCCTTGTCGACCACGACCCGGCCGTCGCCGAGGGCGGCGTCGAGCTTCCCCGACTTCACGAGGCGGTCGCCCTCGGCGGCGTCGGCCAGCGGGCGGACGCGCACCGCCAGGTTGGCGGCTGTCCGCGCCACCTCGGGCAGCCGGGCCGCCAGCTGGTCGGCACGGCCCCCGAACACGCCGATGTCGTAGGTCGTCGGCCCGCTGCCGGACAACACGCCCGGCAGGATGGCCGCGATCAGGATGAACAGCAGGGTCACCCCGGTGGAGACCCGGAACGCCTTGGACCGGAGGCGCTGGCGCACCTCGCGGCCGGCGACCAAGCGGATCGTTTGCCACTGGCTCATGACGAGACCACCTCCCGGAAGAGCTCGGTGAGCGACGGCGCCTCCCGCTGGAACGATCGCACCCGCCCCGGCCCGCCGGCCGGCGTCGAGCACCAATTGGTCGTCGGCGCCGGCCTCCAGCTCGAAGACGACCTCGTCGCCGTGGTGGCCGACCACCCGTACGCCGGCGAGGCCATCCGCCCATCCCGACGCGGCGCCCTCCACCGCCACCCGGAGCCGGTCCGCTCCCCGGCTGCCCCGCACCGCGGCCACAGGACCCGACGCCACCACCCGGCCCTGATCGATGATGGTCACCTCGTCGCTCAGCCGCTCGACCAGCTCGAGCTGATGGCTGGAGAAGACGACCGCCGTCCCGTTCGCGACCTGCGCCTGCAGCACCGCAGCCAGGGCGTCGACGCCGACCGGGTCGAGCCCGCTGAACGGCTCGTCGAGGACCAGCAGGTCGGGCGACGTGACCAGGGCGGCAGCCAGCTGACACCGCTGCTGGTTGCCAAGTGACAGCTGCTCGACCGGCTCCCCGCTTCGCTCCCCGAGCCCGATCGACTCCAGGATCGACGTGGCCGCCGACAACGCGGCCCCCGCCGGCATCCCCGACAGGCGGGCGAAGTAGACGATCTGGTCGAGGGCGGTCATCTTCGGATAAAGTCCCCGCTCCTCCGGCATGTAGCCGAACACCCGGCGATCCTCGGCAGTGACCGGCCGGGTTCGCCAGAGCACCGAACCGGCGTCGGCCCGGGCCAGGCCGAGCACGATCCGCATGGCCGTGGTCTTGCCGGCGCCGTTGCGCCCGACGAAGCCGTGGATGCGGCCGGTGCGGACCGCCATCGACAGCCCATCGAGGGCGACCACGTCGCCGTAGCGCTTCGAGAGTGCGACGAGCTCGAGCATGGCCGGCTAGCAGGCGCGGACCAGCGTCGGGTAAGGGTTCATTGTCAGCCCGTAGCCCGGGTGCATTTCCAAGTGGAGGTGCGGCGAGGTGGTGGCCGCGTCACCCGTGTTGCCGACGTAGCCGATGACCGAGCCCGCTGCGACGTTCCCCGTGCGGCCGTAGCTGTCGAGGTGGGCGCCGTAGTAGCGGATCCCGTCGTCGCCGTAGAACTGGAAGGCGTTGCCGCCGCTGGGGTTCGGGTCGCGGGCCATCAACCCCGACACCGGCGCCACCACGGGCGTCCCCCGGTCGGCGAAGAGGTCCACGCCGGCATGCATCGAGCCGTCCGGGTGGATGTACCCGAAGTCGTTGACGAAGCTGACGTTGCCGGCGACCGGGCACTCAATGTCCATCGTCACCGTCTTGGCCAGCGGCAGCGGCCCCGACATCAGCAGGCTCTGGCCCTGGTAGATCTGGTTCGGGTTCCCGAGCCCGTTCAGCGTGGTCAGGTACGACACCGATACGCCCTGCCCCTCGGCGATGGCCGACAACGTGTCACCACTGCGCACGACGTACTTGGTCGGCTCGTTGGTCGTGAGGATCTGGCCGGGGTAGACCAGGTTCGGGTCGCGGATCCCGTTGAGGGCGGCGAGGCGGGCGGTCGACATGCCCGCCCGGACCGCGATCACCCCCAGCGATTCACCGGGCTGGACGGTGTAGGTGTCGGCCGTGGCGACCGTCGGCCACCAGAGCGGCACGACGGCGACAGCCGCGGCGAGGCCGGCGACGGCGGCGAGGACCCTGACCTTCATGGTGCTGCGCTTCCTTGTCTCCCCCTCGCCGGGAGTCACTGTAGCCACACCAGCCCGAAGGCGCCCCGCCTACGCCCCCCGGCGGGCGGCGAGGGGTTCGAGCTGGGGGACCAGGTCGAGCATCTTCTCGTCGAACGGCAGCAGGCGCCCGGTCGGCATGGAGATGGCGTGTTTCGGCGCCAACTGGGTTACGAACTCGATGTCGTGGCTGACCAGGATCACCGTGCCCTTGAAGTGCTGGAGGGCGGCAAGCACGGCCTCGCGCGACGACGGGTCGAGGTTGTTGGTGGGTTCGTCGAGCAGCAGCACGTTGGCGTTGCCGCCCACCAGACGGGCCAGCGACAGCTTGGTCTTCTCGCCGCCGGAGAGGGTGGCCGCCTCCTGGCTCGCCACGTCGCCGGTGAGGCCGAAGTGGGCCAGGATCGACCGCAGCTCCGCCGGGCTCTGGCCGACGCTGGACGCGGCCTGCATGACCTCCAGGACGCTGTCGCCGGGTCGGATGTCCTCGTGCTCCTGGGCGTAGAAGCCGATGGTGACGTTGGTGCCCAGGCGGACGGTGCCTGCGTCGGGCGCGTAGAGGCCGGCCAGGCAGCGCAGCAGGGTGGTCTTGCCGGCGCCGTTCACGCCGACGACGAGGAACACCTCGCCCCGGCTGACGGTGAAGTCGACCTCGTTGACGATGATGTCGTTGCCGAAGGCCTTAGTGAGGCCCTCGACCCGCATGACGACATCGCCGGCGCGCACCGGGTCGGGGAAGCGCACCTTGAGCGCCCGCCGGCGCACCGGCGCCAGCTTGGTGGCCTGCTGGTCGACGATGCGGGTGATGCGCTGCTCGAGGTTGCGGCGCTTGCGGGCTGCGGTGGCGTTGCCCTGGCGGAACTTGTCGGCCGTGGTCTTGAGCCGGTCGATCTCGCGCTGGGCGTTGGTGGCCTCCCGGGTCAGCAACGCCTCGCGCTCGGC
>JANMRJ010000512.1:0-25482 GCA_031370985.1 Acidimicrobiales bacterium | reverse complement strand
TCCGTACCTGTCGGCGCGCGAGAACCTCCGCTCCCTCGCGGCCGCCGGCGCGCAAACGACGCGCAGCCGGATCGAGGAGCTCCTCGAGATGGTCGGTCTGCGCGACCGGGCCCGCGACAAGGTCCAGACCTACTCGCTCGGTTCGCGATGATCTACGGCGCTGCCGTGGCCGGCTCCGAATGGACCTGGGGAACCCTGAAGGCTGCCGTCGCGCGGGGTGAGAGCCGGAGCCGCTATCAGCTCCTCACCTTCGCCGCGATCGGGCTGATGGTCGGCGTCGGGCTGCTCGTCGCGTTCGCGATCGGGATCATCGTCGCGATCGTGGCCGCGGGGCTCGCCAGCGTCCCGACGACCGGACTGAACGACGGCGCGACGATCGGCACCTTGCCGGAGTTGCTGACGCGCGGCTGGCTTGCGCTGTGCGAAGGGGCCGCGCTCGGCTTCGCGATCGCCACTCTCGCACGCAGTCAGCTGGCGGGGATCGGAGTGGGCATCGCGGTCTATTTCGGCGAGCAGTTCGCGGCGATCTTCCTGCCCGACATCGTCAAGTACCTGCCGTTCAACGCGGCGAACGCCGTCGTCGCGACGTCCGGTAGCTTCGGCGGTGGTGGCGGAGGCGGAGCCACGCTCGCCCGGCTCGAGCCGAACGTTGCGCTCGTCGTCGTGGCCGCCTGGCTGATCGGCGGGCTGGTCGTGACCGCACTCTTCACCGAGCGGGCGGAGATCTCCGGCTAGAGATCCCGGAGCTGCGGCAGGATCTCCCTGCCGATCGTCTCGAGGTGGGCCGGGTCATGGACATCGGCCACGCTGAAGATGATGTGCTGGGCGCCTGCGTCGGCCAGCTCGCCGAAGCGCTCGACGATCTGGCTCGGCGTGTCACGGGCGAGGTTGATCGTCTGGAGGTTCGAGCGCTCGATCTCGTCGTAGTTCCGGCCGACGGCCGCGCAATGCTCGCGCAGAACCTCGTACTTGTGGGCGATCGCCTCCGGCCCTCCGAACACGTTCGTCGCGTCGGCGTACTGCGCCACGAGCCGGAGGGTCTTCTTCTCCCCGCCGCCTCCGATCATGATCGGGACACGCGGTCGCGAGATCGACTGGGGCGAGTTCATCAGGCGCGTCGCATGGAACTGGCGCCCGTCGAAGGCGGCCTCCGTGCCGCGCTCGCCCTGCCACATCTCGTGGGCGATCTGGAGCGTCTCCTCGAGCTGCTCGAAGCGCTCGCCGAGCGGCGGGAACGGAAAGCCGAGGCTGCGCGACTCGTCCTCGTTCCAGGCGGCCCCGATCCCGAGCCAGGCCCGGCCGCCGGACAGGACATCGAGCGTGGTCGCCGCCTTGACCCACAGACCGGGCAGCCGGTAATGAACCCCGCCGACCATCAGCCCGAGCCGCGCTCGCGTCGTGTTCGCGGCCAGGAAGCCGAGGGTCGTCCAGCCTTCGAGCATCGGATGCTCGGCCGGTCCGACGCCGCGGATCTGGAAGAAATGGTCCATCACCCAGATCGAATCAACGCCGATGTCATCTGCCTGACGGGCAATCCGGCCGAGGGTCGATCCGATCGCGTCGGTGCCGCCGGGCCAGGTGAACGAGGGAATCTGGAGTCCGAGCTTCATGCGTGCGCCTCCCTCGGCGATGGGTCGGCTGGCGCCGGGCGCAGGGGCAGCGCGGGTGGCAGTCGAGTCGGTTGCAGAATGCTAGCGGCGGCGGCGCGATCGCGCAGTCGTCCGTCTCGACGAGACGTCGGCGATCAATACGGCGTGTGGGGGATGTGCTTCACGGCGCGACGGCGCATCGTGTTCGACAAGGGACGCAGCCCACTGTTGATGGTCGGTTCCCAGGGCACGGGGAGCCAACCAACTTCGTCCGCGAGATCCGTCCATACCGTCATCGACTCCGCCCGACGCAGACCCCGGCTGCAACGGGCGGTTTCGATTCTGGCGTCGCCGATCGCCGGAACCTAGTAGGTGGAGCCGCTGCCGCCGTTGTTGCAGGCGGCGACGACGAGGCCGGCGAGGGCAATCAGGAGAGGGCCGACAAAACGGAACCGGCCGAGCAGATGGCCTGGCCGCGGGATTCGGTTGGTGTTCATGAGGCTGATACGTGCCGAACCGCGGGTGCGGATGCGGAGCGGCTCCCGGCGGGGCACAATCCGCGGCGTGAACACCATCTTCCGCATCGTCCTGCTGATCTGGGTTGTCGGCTACCTGGTCGTGTCATGTGCGCCGATTCTCGACGGCCATCTCCTGATCGGCGCGATCGCCCTGGCCGGTGGGATCCTGCTCTTCATCCCGTGGGTCGTCGGGATCGCCCTCCTCGCCGGCCTGATCTGGCTGACGAACGAGCCACCGCGACCGCCGCCGTCGTGACCGGCGTCGACGGCCTCGTCGTCGCCGTCGCCCAGGTCGGGCCCGCGATCGGCGACGTCCCGGCCAACCTTGCGCTCGCCCGGCGCTACATCCGGCGGGCGGCGGCCCGCGGAGCCGACCTCGTCGTCCTGCCCGAGTGCTTCGTCCAGGCCTACGCCCTCCGTCGGTCCGTCCTGGAGCTCGCGGAGCCCGTCGATGGGCCGGCCGTGAGGTCGCTCGCGGAGATCGCCGCCGCCGCGTCGATCGCCGCCGCCGCCGGCCTGATCGAGGTCAACCCGGACGACCCGGCGAGACCCTTCAACAGCGCCGTCGTCATCGACCGCAATGGGCGCGTCGTCGGCACGTACCGGAAGGTCCACCTGTTCGATCGCGAGGTCGATGCGTTCACGGCGGGTGACGCCTACCCGGTGTTCGAGCTCGCCGTCGGCGGCCATCGCGCGCCCGTCCGACTCGGCATCTGCATCTGCGCCGACATCGAGTTTCCGGAGGTCGCCCGGCTGCTGGCGATCGGCGGTGCCCAGCTGATCGCCGTCGCGTCGGCCGACATGGAGCCGTACCGGATCCAGCAGGCCGCGAACCTGATGAGTCGTTCGATCGAGAACAACATGCCGGTCGCGCTCGCGAACACCCACGACCGCCGGTCGACCGTCACGTTCTTCGGCGGCAGCGGGATCGCGACACCGGACGGGCGCCTCGTGTCGGCGGGCTATGGCCGTCCGCGGCTGGTGACGGCGACCCTGAGCGACGCGGCGATCGAGGCCTCCGGCGGCACAGGATCGGGCCTCCGGGCCCGCCGCCTCGACACGTACGGACGCCTGCTCGAGCCCACCGCCGACCGCTGACCGGCGTCGCGACGGTCGGCCGCGGGTACGCGATTCGATGAGTTCTGATAGCACGCCAAGTCTGAGATGATGTCGGTGCCCAACCCCCTGGAGAAACTTCGATGTCGCATCCCACGGCTGACGACGCTGCGCTGAACCTCTCGCCGAGAGCGAAGCTCGAGATCCTCGGCGCGATCCTGCTCGCGATGTTCCTGTTCGCCCTCGACCAGACGGTCGTCGGGACGGCTCTGCCGAAGATCGTCACCGATCTCCACGGCGACAAGCTCTACACCTGGTCGGTCACGATCTACCTGCTGACCTCGACGATCAGCGGCCCGATCTACGGCAAGCTGTCCGACCTGTTCGGCCGCCGTCCGATCGTGATCTTCGCGGTCAGCCTGTTCCTGATCGGGTCGGCGCTGTCCGGCCTCAGCCAGACCATGGAGGAGTTCATCCTCTTCCGCGGCATCCAGGGCCTCGGCGGCGGAGCGGTCTTCCCGATCGCGCTCGCGGTCGTCGCCGACCTGTACACGCCGGCCGAGCGCGGCAAGTACCTCGGCCTGTTCGGGGCCGTGTTCGGGGTCTCGTCGCTCGTCGGACCGGGCCTCGGCGGACTCATCACGGACACCGTCGGCTGGCACTGGATCTTCTACATCAACATCCCGATCGGGCTCATCTCGCTGTTCATCCTGTGGCGCCTGCTCCCGGCGATCAAGCGTCCGGATGCCGCACAGCACATCGACTACATCGGGGCGGCGGTCTTCACGGCCGCGATCACGCCGTTCCTCATCGGACTGTCGAACAAGCAGACCGGCCAGTGGGCTGATCCGGCCGTCGGCGGACTGATGCTCGTGGGCGTGGTCCTCGCCGCCGTGTTCGTGTTCATCGAGTCGCGTGCGGCCGATCCGATCGTCCCGCTCGACCTCTTCCGGATCCGCACGTTCTCGATCTCGGTCGCGTCGATGTTCCTCGCCGCGTTCGGGTTCTTCACCCTCGTGATCTTCCTGCCACGCTGGTTCCAGACGGTCGCCGGCGCGAGCGCGACCGAATCGGGCTACAACATCCTGCCGCTTCTCGCCGGCCTGATCTTCAGCGCGATCGCATCCGGCCAGATCGTCGCCCGGGTCGGCCGCTACAAGCTCCTGATGGCGGGCTCGCTGGCCCTCCTCGCGGTGGCCCTCTTCCTGTTCACGAACCTCCGCGCCGAGACCGACCGGCCGGTCCTCTGGTTCTGGATGGCTCTCGCCGGGCTCGGGATCGGGCCGTCGTTCGCGGTCTTCACCCTGATCGTCCAGAACGCCGTATCACCGGATCGAATCGGGGTCGCGACCGGCAGCCTGACATTCTTCCAGCAGATCGGCGGGACCGTCGGGCTGACGCTGGCCGGCACCGTCCTGGGCGACCGGCTCGTCACCGAGATCCCGACCCAGATGCTGGCGTCGGGCGTTCCGCAGCCGCTCATCGACCAGTTCACGTCCAACCCGGCGGCAGCCCAGCAGCTCGATCTCACCGGGACCGGCGATCTTGGTGCGCGCATCCTCGCCGTTGTGCCGGATGCGTTCAAGGCGACCGTCGAGCCGGTGATCCCGGCGATCGTCCACGGCATCCACGAGGCGATCTCGATCGCGATCGCGTCGACCTTCTGGATCGGAATCGGCGGCGCGATCATCGCCGCCGTCCTCGTCCTGCTCCTCCACGAGGTCCCGATGCGCGAGACGTTCGAGATCGAGGAGTACAGCCCGGAACGCTCGACTGCGACCTGAGGCCGTCGGCGGCCACGACACCGGCCGCCTCCCCCGGGGGCGGCACCCGGCCGGGCGGCGAGGGCGCCAATCAACCCGGATCCGGACCCGCTATCGACGCCGGGCGCGGTGCTACAAGCCTCCGACATAGGCATGCTCGCCATGAATCGACTCGTCGAGGCCCGCCGCCTCGGCGACGTCGTCGACCCGGACCGGCGTGACCCGATTGATCAGCCACAGCATCGCGAGGGTGAATACGAAGGCCCAGACGACTGCCAGGACGACCGCGCCGACCTCGGCCACGAAGAATCCCGGATTGCCGTAGAACAGGCCGTCGGCCCCAGCCGGATTGAAGGCCTTCGTCGCGAACAGGCCGAGCATGACGATCCCGAGCGTTCCGCCGACGCCGTGGACGCCCCAGACGTCCAGCGCATCGTCGAGCTTGAGCCGGTTCTTGAGCGCGACCGCGGCGTAGCAGACCAGGCCGGCGGCGCAGCCGATGACGATCGCCGTCACCGGCGAGACGTAGCCGGCGGCCGGCGTGATCGTCGCCAGGCCGGCGACGGCTCCCGTCAGGAGGCCGAGGAACTTCGGACGGCCGGTGATCCGCCAGTCGATGGCCAGCCAGACCATCGCCGCGAACGACGCGGCAACGTCCGTGTTGAGGAATGCGACCGCCGTAACCGAGTCGACCCGGAACTCGCTGCCGGCGTTGAAGCCGTACCAGCCGAACCACAGCAGGCCGGTTCCGAGCGCGACGAGGGGAATGCTGTGGGCTCCCTCGTCGACACCATGTCTGCGCCCGACGTACAGCACCGACGCGAGGGCGGCCATCCCGGCGATCGCGTGGACGACGATGCCTCCGGCGAAGTCGAGCACGCCGCGCTCGGCCAGGAAGCCGCCGCCCCAGATCATGTGGACGAACGGGAAATAAACGAACAGCAGCCAGCCGGTCAGGAACAGCATGTAGCCCTTGAACGTGACCCGGTTGGCAAAGGCCCCGGTGATCAGGGCCGGGGTGATGATCGCGAACATCATCTGGTAGGCGATGAAGACGATGGCCGGGATCGTGTCGTTGAGGGTCGACGGAGTGTCCAGCGTCACTCCGCTGAGGAAGGCCAGGTTGAGGTCGCCGATGATCCCGCCCTTGCCTCCGCTGAAGCACAGCGAGTAGCCGACCACGACCCACAGCACCGTCGTCCAGCCCATGGAGACATAGCTCTGGATCATGATCCCGAGAACGTTCCGCCGACCGACGAGCCCGCCGTAGAAGAACGCCAGACCCGGCGTCATCAACATCACGAGGCTCGTGCACAGGAGCATGAACCCCGTGTTGCCCGTATCCAGGTTCGGCACGATCCCTCTCCTCCTCGGCTGAAGCGTCCCCGGGTCAGCGCTGGCCGGTGTCGGCCGCGGTCCGCGAAGCCCAGTACGCCCGCCACCCGCCGTGAGCGGAAATGTCGGGGTGGTGGCCTTCGGCCATCTCGCGCGGGTACAGGATCCCGGGCACGACCCGCCCGTCGGCGAGACTGACCGGGCCTCGGTACAGACCTGGTGGCTCGCCGGCCTCGACCCGACGCCAGACCTCGTCCGGGACGTCGTAGATCTCACCCCGGACGGAGACGCCGCCCTCGGGCACGAGGAACATGCCGGGATGCACGTCACTGATCGAGTGGATCCGGTAGACCGGTGCCGTGCTCGCTTCCTCGATGAACTTCGCGCCGTCGAGGTTGGCGTTCAGGGCGAGGCCGCGCATGAGCGTTCCGTTGACGAACAGCAGGTCCGATCCCACAGGCGCCTCCTGGTGTGGTGCAGCCGGGCGGCTCGGGGTCCGCCCGGCTGCGGGTGCAATCTCAGACGGGTTCGCCGGCCGGCTCGGCCTCCGGCGGGGTCAAGACGGCGGCCTTGAGCTCGGCCACCGTGGCGTGGCCCTCGCGATACGCGACGGCCCAGATCACTGCGGCGCCGAGCAGGTAGCCGATCCAGACCTCGTTGGGAGCGACGAGCGTCCAACCGCCGCCGCTCGATTGCAGGATCAGGCCGGCCGGGTTGTTGATCAGCCCGACGAGGGCCAGGCCCGACGCGATCACCGAGTAGACGATCGCCCGGCTGTAGTGCTTGTCGATGACGAAGACGGCGATCGCGCCGAGCATCAACCCTTCGAGAACGGCCCCGGCTCCGAGGATCGACATCCCGCTGTAGAGCACGCCGTTGCCGGCAAGGACGTCCATCCCGACTTTGCCGGCATTCGTGCCCGCCGAGACGAGCGCGTTGTCGACGAGCGTGCCCGCCCATTGGGCGATGTTCGGGATCAGGGCAAGGACGATCGCCGGCGCGTACTTTGCCCTGGACGTCTGGAACGCCTGCGACCCGATCACGAGACCGATGAACAGCAGGATCGGGAACAGGGCGGCTCGCGGGATCACCGCGAGGAACAGCCCGGTCACCCCGAAGAAGCAGATGAGCGCGATCACGACGCCGGTGGCCAGCGAGTAGCCGATCCGGCCGCCGACGGCCTTCCAGCCCGGATGGCCGATGTACACGGCGGGCGGGAACGGGCTGCCGAGGAACGATCCGATGACGGCCCCGATGCCGTCGGCGAGGAGGATGCTGCGGAGGTTGTAGTTGTCGCCGGCGGCCGACGCGCTCTCGACGTTGTTCATCCCCTCGGTGAAGTTGTAGACGCCGAGCGGGATCGCGGTGGCGAGGAGCGGGGCGACGTCACTGAGGCCGCTCAGGACCTCGGTTCCCGGCTGTGGCAGGTGGATGCCGAACTGGGCGAACGAGTCGCCGACTGCCTTCGGATCGAGGCCGTGCCAGCCGAACACGAAGTACGACAACCAGCCGATGATCGTGCCGACGATGATCGCGGCCAGGCCGCCCGGGATGCCGAAGGGGAGCCGGACGCCGGCCGTCCACGACAGCAGGACGATCGCGAAGGTCGCGAGGGCGATCCAGGCCGCGTTGTACATCTCGAACGCCGCGCTCATCGAGATGAACGCGACGGAGATGCCGGCCAGCGTTCCGAGCATGGCCGCCCTTGGTGTGTAGCGTCGGATGGTCGGACCGATGAAGGCGCCGATCAGCACGACGATGCCGATGAAGAACGCCCACGCCAGCCCGGCCTCCCAGGCCTTCATGACGTTGCCGTTCGTCTTGATGACGACCGGCAGCATGATCACGAACGTGACGAAGAAGTAGTGCGGGACGCTCGGGCCGTAGGGCATCGCCGCGACGTCGTCGCGACCCTCCTTGCGGCCGAGGCGATAGGCCAGGTAGGCGTAGTACAGGTTGCCGATCGGCAGGGCGATGCCGAGGGCCGGCAGGATCCGCCCGAACACGATGTCGTTGGGCAGCTTGATGACGAACAGGACGAGGCTCGACAGCACGAGGACGTTGAGCAGGACGTTCGTCCCGAGGCCGAAGAACGCATTCCAGTCTCCGGGGACCCAGAGACGCGGCTTGTAGGCGCTGGATTGCTGTTGCATGGATTCCTCCACTCCTCCGAGGTTTCCTGACGCGACGCCGGGGCCGTCACCCAACGGCGGCTCCCGCCGCGGCCGGCTGTGCGCCGGTCACGGTCGCCAGGGCCCGGAGAAACCGTTCCGAGTCGCTGACCCAGCCGAAGATCCCGCCCTGCGCCTTGATCATCTCGAGGGCGACCCGCTGGAACTCCGGGAAGTAGGAACCGACGCAGTCCGACAGGACGAGGGCGTCGTAGCCTCGGTCGTTGGCCTCGCGAACGCTGGTATGAACACAGACCTCGGTGGTCACGCCGCAGACGACGAGCTGCTGAATGCCCTTCATCTTCAGGATCGCGTCGAGATCCGTGGCGTAGAAGGCGCCCTTGCCCGGCTTGTCGATGATCGGCTCGCCCTCGATCGGGTAGACCTCCTCGACGATGTCGTGGCCCAGCTCGCCGCGGACGAGGATCCGGCCCATCGGCCCGACGTCCCCGATCGTGATCTTGCCGCGGCCCCGGACCTTCTTGGACGGCGGCAGGTCGGACAGGTCCGCGCGGTGTCCCTCGCGGGTGTGGATGACGAAGATCCCGGCCGCGCGGCAGGCCTTGAGGACCCGCTCCGCCGGGGGCAGCGCCTTGAGCAGCGGCGACGTGTCGTTGCCGAGCGCCTCTCCGAAGCCGCCCGGATACACGAAGTCCCGCTGGAAATCGATCATCACGAGCGCGGTCGTCGCCGGCTCGAGCTCGAAGCCGTAGGGTTCCGCCTCGACGGTCGCCATGGTGCGTCCTCCTTGGTCAGTCACGTCCGGGTCCGGCGGGGATCAGATCGGGCACGATCCGGGTCCCCGTCTGGCCCGCGATCGCTCGTTCCAGCGCTGCCGGGGTCGTGATGAGGACTTCCTTCCCGCCGTGGGCGAGGAAGTCGACCGCCGCCTCGATCTTCGGCCCCATGCTGCCCTTGGGGAACTCACCGTCGGCCAGGTACTGGACGGCCTCGGCCGAGGTGATGGAGGGGAGGAGGCGCTGGTCCGGCTGGCGGAAATGCCAGGCGACCTGCTCGACGCCGGTCGACAGGACCAGGAGCGGCACGCCGAGGCTCGCAGCGAGGAGGGCCGACGCCCGGTCCTTGTCGATCACGGCCTCGACGCCTTCGTAGCCGCGCCTCGTCTCGACCACCGGGATCCCGCCGCCGCCGACCGCGACGACGATGTGGCCGGCGTCGACGAGGGACTGGATCTGGGCCGACTCGACGATCCGGAGCGGCTTGGGCGACGGGACGACCCGGCGGTAGCCGCGGCCCGAGTCCTCGATCATCTGCCAGCCGTTGCGCTTCCGCTTGATCGTCGCCTGGCCGGCCGTGTAGAAGGGGCCGATCGGCTTGGTGGGGTTCGCGAAGGCGGGGTCGGCCGCATCGACGACGCTGTGGGTCAGCACATATGCCACGCGATCGCGGTGCCCGCGCGCCGCCAGCTCGTTCAGCAGGGCCATCGCCAGGATGTGGCCGATGCCGCCCTGCGAGTCGGCCGACGACATCTCGAGCGACAGCTGCGGGACCGGTGCGGAATCGCCGACCAGCTCCGATCGGAGCAGGATGAATCCGACCTGGGGACCGTTGCCATGGGTGAGCACGATCCCCCAGCCCCGGTCGACGAGGGTCGCGATGTGGCGGGCCATCTCGACGGCGTTGTCGTATTGCTCTGCGATCGTTCCCTGCTGACCGTCAAGGATCAGGGCGTTGCCGCCGATCGCGACGACCGCCCGGCTCGCCGTCATGTCGCCGCCTCGATCCCGAACCCGCCGGCCAGGGCCCGGATGGCGAGCTCGAAGCACGCCAGCGGCGCGCGCGCGATCCCCGCCCCGATCTGCCCGACACCGGCGTCGCGATGGGCGATCCCGGTGTTGATGACGGGCGCGATCCCGGTCTCGACGACGCGTCGGGCGTCGATCCCGGTCGGCGTGCCGCTGAAGCCCAGGGACGGCAGCCCGTACGCCGAGTTCTTCGCGAGGGTGATCCGCTCCATCAACCGGGTGAACGCGATCGCATCCGCCGGCATCCCTCCGACGAACCTGACGATGGCCGGCGCGGCGGCCATCGCGAACCCGCCGATCCCGAATGTCTCGGTGATCGCGCTGTCGCCGAGGTCGGGGTTCGCGTCGTCCGGCCCGTAGCCCGGGAAGTACAGGCCGTCGGGCACGCCGACCGGCGCCGTGAACCAGTCGTTGCCGGTCCCGCTGAGGCGGATCCCGAAGTCGACGCCGTTGCGCGACATCGCCGTCACGACCGTCGACCCCTCGATCCCGGCCGCGGCGTCGAGCCCGGATTTGCAGGCCGCCATGGAGAAGTTCAGGAAGAAGTGGTCGTTGGCTCGAAGGAAGGTGAAGACCTCGGCCGCGACCGCGCCGCTGAGGGACGTCGCAACGGTCGGGGCGATCGTCCGCGTGAACAGGGAGGTCGCCGCGACGTTGCGGTTGTGGCCCTCGTCGCCCATCTGGAGTGCCTGGGCCGTGATCGCCTTGAGATCGATCGGACCGCCTGTTCGAAGGACCGTCGCCAGGGCCGGACCGAGCGTCGCCACGAACCAGCGGAGCCGTTCGAGGACAGACCCGTCGTAAGCGCCGAACCGGAGGACCTTGCCGAGGCCTTCGTTGAGGGTTGCGAACGCCCGGTTGCCGGCCGCCCCGTTCTCGACCACCGCGACCGGCATCGACGGCGAGAGGACCCCGGCCATCGGACCCACCGCGCCGTAGTCGTGGCACGGAGCGAAGACGACCTGGCCGGCATCCAGCAGCCGGCGGGCATCGTTCGGCGTCGCGGCCCAGCCCTCGAACAGGCAGGCGCCGATCGCCGCGCCCTGAACCGGCCCGCACATCGCCGGCCAGTCGATCGGCGGGCCGCTGTGGAGGAGCATTCGACCGGCCACCCCTTCGATCACCTCGTCGGCCGGGCGGACGTCGACGAGCGTCGGCTGCGCGGCGAGGATCCGCTCAACCGCCTGCCGGTTCGCCTCGGCGATCCGGCCGCCGACCGGGTCGCCCGGGTCGTCCTCGAGCCGCGCCAGGAGGAGCCCGAGCTCGCGGTCGCCCGCGGCTGGCGGGCGCCAGTCGAGAGCGACGACCGGCGCTCCGGCGGCGCGGATCGGGTCGGCGAACCCGGCCAGCCCGACGTTGATGGCACGGACGCCGTCGGCGACGAGGTCGGCGGTCGGCGCGGCCATCAGTCCGCGGCCCCGACGAGCGGTTCGCCGGCCGCGCGGCGGGCTGCGGCGGCGGCGATGGACGCGGCCAGCATCGCCGCCCGGGCATTGCTCGATTCGAGCATGACGCCGGCCTGGGCCAGGATCCGCTCCTGGCGCTCGAGGCCCTGCGGATCGAGGTCCGTTCCACACACCGAGGCGACGACCAGCAGGTGACGGCCGGCCGAGATCGCGAGGGCCATGGCGTCGGCGATGGCCGGCGCGAGGGCCTCGGCCGGGTCGGGGTGCGAACCGTGGCCGAGGACGACGTCGAGCAGGAGGATCCCGACTGCCGGCTCGGTCGCCGTGCTGACGATGTGCTCGTTTCGTAGCCGGGGATCGATCATCGGGTGGGGCCGCCCGACGGTGTACTCGTCGTCTCCGAGATCGAGGATTCCATCGTGGCGCTCGTTGCCCAGGACGGCCGCCAGGACGATCTTTGCCTCGCCCGCCAGCGACCCGCCCGAATACAGACCACGGATCTCGCCCTGGCCGGGCGCGAGCCGCGATGCGGCCTCCTCCGCCAGCGCGAGCATTCGCGCGTCCCGGAGCGCGCCTACCAGATCAGTGGCATCACCCGCGACCTGCTTGTCGCCCGCCAGGGCGACCGCGAGACGGGCGGCCGATTCGAACGTCGGCGCGAACGTGGCCCCGGCGGCCTCGACGGTTCGCGCATCGCCGCCCAGGAAGTTGACCACGACCGGCTTGGAGGCTGTCCGCACCGCGTCGAGGATCCTGAGTGCCACGACGGCCGACGGCGGCTTGGAGATCAGGACGATCACGGTCGTCGCCGGATCGCTGAGCAGCCGCTGCGTCGCGGCCAGCATCGTCGTCCCGCCGATCCGCTCGTCGAGATCGCGGCCACCGGTTCCGAACGCCTGCGAGACGCCGGAGCCGAAGCGATGGATCAGCGACGTCACCTGCTGGAGGCCCGTCCCGGATGCGCCGACGAGGCCGATCGGACCGCGCCGGACGGCATTGGCGAACCCGAGCGGCACGCCGCCGACGATGGCCGTTCCACAATCCGGCCCCATGACGAGGAGGCCCTTGCGATCGCCCAGCATCTTGAGCTGGATCTCGTCCTCGATCGAGACGTTGTCGCTGAACAGGAACACATTCAAGCCGCGCTTCAGCGCGCGGAGTGCCTCGGCCGTGGCGTAGGTTCCTGGCGTCGACACGAGGACCAGGTTGGCGTCGGGCAGCTCGGCCAGGCCCTCGTCCAGCGTCTGGGCGGTGCGCACCTCGTGCGGGCCGTCGGCATCGCCCGTCCCGGCGGCGAGGAGCGTCGCTGCGCTGTCGAGCGCCTGCGCGGCGGCGGAGTCGTCGAGGGCGGCCACGGCGACGACGAGATCGTTCGGGCCCGGATCGGCGGCGGCCGCCTCGGCCAGCCCGGCCTCGGCGAGGACCGCAAGGTTGGCGGGCGTGGCCATCACGAGCCCGGCCCGCTGGATCCCCGGCAGCTGCTCGAGCTGGGCGGCGATGCCCATCAACTCGACGGAATCGCGATAGCTGTTGCGGTGCACGGCACCCCTGACGACGAGTGTCACGCGGCCACCGCCGGAGCGCGGGTCGATCGGGCGAGGGCGAGGTCGAGGGCGCAGAACAGCCCGACGAGGGTGTCACCGCCCGAGGTCGAGCCGTAGGCCATCGCCCGCTCGATCGCCGGTTCCAGTCCATCGAGGCGGCCGCGGCCCACCGCGACGAGCACGTCGTGCAGGCGCTCGACGAAGGCGCCCGAGGCCGCGTGACCCAGCGCCGCCGCGGCGACCGACGTCGTCCGGATCTCCGCGTGTGCCGCGACCGTGGCCGCGAGGCCCTGGCGGACCGGGTCGTCGGTCGCCTCGAGCCCTGCCAGCAGCCCCACGAGGTAGTCGTCGCCCGACGGTGTCAGCCCGACGCCCAGTCCGATGAGCTCGACCGTCGCCTCCGCGCCCGCGGCCGCGGCCGCGACAGGGTCGCCGGATTCGAGAGCCGCGAGCTGTCGGTCGATGAGAAGCGCGGCCCGCGCCTGCCACGGGTCGACCGTCCGGACAGCACCGGGGATCGTCCACGCCAGACCACCGGGGCTGGCGTGGATCGCTGCGAGCCGGCGGGCGGCGGCAACGATCCCGCCGAGTTCCGGCGTTGGTCGGAACCGCGCCGCGGCGGGCAGGGTGGGGGACCAGCTGAGCGCATCCGCGAGGTCGATCTCGACGCCGGCCGATGGGAGCGCGAGACCGCGGATCGACGGCACGACCGCCATCCCGGGCCGGATTCCGGTCTCGCGCAGGTCGCCGATGTTCCCGACGAGGATCCCGCCGGGCACGCCCCCGACATCGTCGATGGCGACGATCGCCTGGGACGCTGGCAAGTGGGACGGTGACGAGCCGACGTCGAGGTAGATCGCCGCCCGATGGACGCTCCGCACCCGTCCACTGAGCATCCGACCTTCCGCGCGGAGGTCAGGCGTCAGGCGCGTGGCCACGAGGCGGGCGACGGCATTCGGCAGGGGTCGTGCTCCGGTGACGGTGGTCGGCACGGCGCCTATCGTATGGACGCTACGATGCACCCGTCACTAGCGGATTCCCATAGTTCGCCGGTCGGTTGACTGTGCGAGTCCGACAGGAGGGAGCTGGGCATGCGCTCGCTGATCGCGGTCTCGGAACCGAGTGCGCGAGAGCGCCACACGCTGACCGGCGTGCCGATTTCCGACGTTCTCGAGCTGCCGCCGCTGAAGCAGGCGCGCCTGGTCGCCGGGCATGACGGCCGCGGTCGGGTCGTCCGATCGGTCAACGTCATGGAAGTCCCCGACATCCTTGACTGGGTGAAGCCGGATGAGCTCCTCCTGACGACGGCCTATCCGCTCCGGGAGGACCCTGCCGCCCTCGAGCACCTGGTTCCCCATCTCGTCGCCCACGGTCTAGCGGGGATGGCGATCAAGCCGACGCGCTACATCGAGTCGATCCCGGCAAGGATGATCGAGGACGCCGATCGCCTCGGCTTCCCGATCGTCGAGCTGCCGCCGCCAGCCTCGTTCAACGAGATCATCGGCGCGGTGCTGGGGGTCATCCTCGACATCCAGTCCGTCCGCCTCCAGCGAGCCGCGGAGATCCACGACCGGTTCACGAGAATCGTCCTGGGCGGTGGCGGCCTGCGTCCGATCGCCGAGGCGCTCGCCGAGTCCATCGCGATGCCGGTCGCGATCGTCGACGGCCAGGGAGCCGTGCTCGCCCACTCGTCGGCCTTCGACCCAGCCGTCGCCGAGACGCTGGCCGGATCGCTCGTCGAGCTCCGGCCGGGCTCCGAGCTTGCCGGCGTCCAGCTGGCCGACGGCCGCGACGCCATCGTCCAGTCGATCGTCGTCGGCGCGGACCGGCACGGCACGATCGTCGCGCTGGGGCGGGCCGGAGATCTCGGCGACGACGAGCTCGAGGCCCTCGACTATGCGGCCACGATCGCCGCCCTCCGGCTCGTCCAGGCCCGGGCGGTGGCGGAGGCGGACCACCGCTTCCAGGCCGTGTGTCTCGAGGAGCTCGTGACCGGCCACGTGACCGATCGCGAGGCGCTGATGGAGCGCTCGGCGGCGTTCGGCTGGGATCTCGCGACGCCTCGGGCGGTCCTCGTCGCCGAATTCCAGGAGCTCGACGGTCGGCCGTTCGGCCAGCTGGCCGGCTCGTCGGACGAGCTGGTTGCCCGTCACCGGCTGCACGAGGCCGCCCGGCTGTCGCTCGGTCAGAGGGCGATCATCTGGGAGCGAACAGCAGGGATTGCGGCGCTCGTGCCCGCGACCGGTCGCGGTCGGGAGGCAGCCCGCGGGGCGGGCCTGGAGCTCGCTGCGGAGGGCGCGCGGCGCCTGCCGGGCAGCGTCGTCGATATCGGGATCGGCCGGCCGACCGGCGATCCACTCCGGCTCGACGAGAGCTATCGCGAGGCCCGCGGGGCGGTTGCAGTCGCGGGCTGGAGCCGCGGCCACGGGAAGGTGTCCCTGTTCGAGGAGCTGGACCTCGACCGGCTCCTGTTCAACACCCCGGAGGCCGAGCGGGCGATCTTCATCGGCACGACGATCGGCCCGCTGGTGGCCTACGACGTTCGGCACCGGACGAACCTCGTCGAGACGCTGGACGTCTATCTCGCCACCAGGAAGGTCGCGGTCGCGGCGCGCCGGATGTACGTCCACACGAACACCCTGGCCAACCGGCTCGAGCGGGTCGCCGATCTCCTCGGCCCGTTCGTCGACGATCCTGACCGCTGCCTGACCCTCGGGCTGGCGCTCCGGCTTCGGCGCTCGGCGCGCCACTGAGCGCTTACAATCGGAGCCTCCTACCGGAGCGGGACGCCTCATGCAGCTCACCCCCCGCGAGACCGAGAAGCTCCTCGTCTACGTCGCCGCGGACCTCGCCCGGCGACGGCGCGAGCGGGGCCTCAAATTGAACCTGCCCGAGGCGACCGCGCTCATCACCGAAGCCATGCTCGAAGGTGCCCGTGACGGCCGCCGCGTGTCCGAGGTGCGAGCCCTGGGTCGGCGGGTCCTGACCCGCGACGACGTGATGGACCAGGTGCCCGAGCTCTTGACCGTCGTCCATGTCGAGGCGACGTTCCCCGACGGGACGAAGCTCGTCTCGTGTCACGATCCCATCCCGTGAGCGATGCGGGGCCGATCGGCGGCTATGTCCATCCGGCGGGCGACATCGAGCTCAACGCGGGGCGGCCGGTGACCCGGATGACGGTCGTCAACAGCGGCGACCGGCCGATTCAGGTCGGATCGCACTACCACTTCGCCGAGGCGAACCGCGCTCTCCGCTTCGATCGACTGGCGGCCTATGGGCAACGCCTCGACATCCCCGCCGGCACTGCCGTCCGGTTCGAACCCGGCGACACCCGCGATGTCGACCTGGTGCCGTTCGTCGGGCGGCGAGTGGTCACGGGCGCCCACGGTCTGGTCGGTGGCGCGTTGGATCGCCCGGGAGGGCGTGAGGCGTTCGCGCTGGCCGCCCGCGCTCGCGGCTTCGCCCTCGGTCCGGGCGACGCCGATTCCGACCCCGAAGCGCAAGGCTGAGCTCGATGCGGATCGACCGGCGGCGCTACGCCGAGCTGTACGGCCCCACGACCGGGGATCGGTTCCGGCTCGCGGACACGAACCTCGTGTGCGAGGTCGAGCGCGACCTGACCGTGCCCGGTGACGAGGCCGTGTTCGGCGGCGGCAAGACGATCCGCGACGGGATGGCCCAGTCGTCGGGCCTCACCAACGCCGCCGGCGCGCTCGATCTCGTGATCACGAACGTCGTCGTCCTCGACGCCGTGATCGGTGTCGTCAAGGCCGATCTCGGCGTTCGAAACGGCCGGATCGTCGGGCTCGGCAAGTCCGGTAACCCGGACATCATGGATGGGGTGACCGACGGCCTCGTGATCGGTGCCGGCACCGAGGTCATCTCCGGCGAGGGCCTGATCGCCACGGCCGGCGGCGTCGACAGCCACGTCCACATGATCTCGCCGCAGCAGGTCTGGGCCGCCCTCAGCAACGGCGTCACGACGATCCTCGGCGGCGGCACGGGACCGGCCGACGGCACGAACGCCACGAGCGCCACGCCCGGGCCGTGGAACATCGCCCGGATGCTCCAGGCAGCGGAGGCCCTGCCCGTCAACTGGGGCGTCTACGGCAAGGGCAATGCGAGCCTGCCGGACGCCATGCGCGAGCAGGTCCTCGCCGGCGCGTGCGGCCTGAAGGCGCACGAGGATTGGGGGACCACGCCGGCGGTCATCGACGCCGCCCTGCGTGTCGCCGACGAGGAGGACGTCCAGCTGGCCATCCACACCGACACGATCATCGAGGCGGGCTACGTCGAGGACACGATCGCCGCGATCGATGGGCGGACGATCCACACCTTCCACACCGAGGGCGCGGGCGGTGGTCACGCGCCGGACATCATCCGGATCGCCGCTCTGCCCAACGTCCTGCCGTCGTCGACGAACCCGACCCGGCCGTACACCGTCAACACCCTCGACGAGCATCTCGACATGCTCATGGTCTGCCACCACCTGAACCCGGGCGTGCCGGAGGATCTCGCCTTCGCCGAAAGCCGGATCCGGGCGGAGACGATGGCCGCCGAGGACGTTCTCCACGATCGCGGCGTCCTCTCGATGTACTCGTCCGACTCGCAGGCGATGGGCCGGATCGGCGAGTCGTTCATCCGCCTGTTCCAGACCGCCCACAAGATGCGCCACTTCCACGGGCCACTCGAGGGCGACGAGGGCAATGACAATGGCCGGATCCTGCGCTACCTCGCCAAGCTCACGATCAATCCCGCCCTCACCCATGGGATCAGCCACGTGGTCGGCTCATTGCAGACGGGGCGCCTCGCGGACATCGTGCTCTGGCCGATCGCGTACTTCGGCGTCAAGCCCAAGCTCATCATCAAGGGCGGGCTCGTCGCGTGGGCCCTGATGGGCGATCCCAATGCGTCCATCCCGAGTCCGGAGCCGGTCCGCTACCGACCCATGTTCGGCGCTCTGGGCGGGGCCGTCGGGGAAACATCCGTGACGTTCGTGTCGCGGGCGGCGGCCGAATCCGGGATCCGGGATCGATTGGGCCTCCGCCGGCTGGTCGAACCGGTCCGGGCGTGCCGCTCGGTCAGCAAGGCCGACATGGTCCGCAACGCAGCCACCCCTGCGATCACGGTCGACCCGGAGACATACGAAGTCCGCCTCGACGGGGAGCTCGCCACCGTGCCGGCCGCGGAAACCCTGCCGATGACCCAGCTGTACTTCCTCGTCTGATGGACGACGCCGGGCTGCTGGCGACGCTCCAGCTGGCCGACAGCGGATTCCCGTCCGGTGCCTACACCCTCTCGGGCGGGCTCGAGACCATGGTCGAGGAGGGGATCGTCCACGACGCAGCCGGGATGGGCGGTTGCGTTCGGACAGCCCTGCTTGGTCGCGCAGCGCGGGGTGATCTCGCCGCCCTGGTCGCCACCCATCGCTCGGCGACGGAGACGCCCGCGGACATCGAGATGATCCTCGCGATCGATCGGCGGCTCCACGCGACGAAGCTGGCGGCGGAGGAGCGGCAAGGCTCGCGCCGCGTCGGGCTGCGGATCGCCGTCGAGGCCGGACGCCTGGTGCCGACGCCGCTCCTCGCCAGCTTCCGGGAGGCGATCGAGCTCGGCGCCACCCCCGGCACGGCGGCGGTCGGTCATGGCCTCGCCGCGGTCGCCATGGCGATCCCCCAGCGCACGGCGGCGCTCGCCGCCGCGCACGGAACGGCGCTCGGCCTGCTCACGGTCGGCACCCGGTTGGGGCTGATCGGGCACGGCGACCAGCAACGGCTGCTCCTCGAAGCGCACGAGATCATCGTCCGGGCGGTCGACCTCGCCTGCGCCACGGACTGGCGGACGCTCCGTCCATTCGCTCCCGGTCTCGACATTTCGATGGCCCGCCACGAGACGGCCCCGGGCCGGCTCTTCGCCTCATGATCGCTCGTCCGTTCAGGATCGGTGTCGGCGGACCCGTCGGATCCGGCAAGACGACCATCATCGAGCGGGTCGTGCCGCTCCTGCTCGCCGCCGGTCGATCGGTCGTCGTCGTGACGAACGACATCGTGACGCGCGAGGACGAGATCCATGTCCGGCGGGCACTCGACGGGATCCTCGACGGCGATCGGATCGTCGGCGTGGAGACCGGCGCCTGTCCCCACCAGGCGGTCCGCGAAGATCCTTCGATGAACCTCGCAGTGCTCGCCGAGCTCGAGGTTCGCCACCCTGGCACCGACTACGTCCTGCTCGAGAGCGGCGGCGACAACCTCACCCTGACGTTCAGCCCCGAGCTCGTCGACGAGAGCCTCTATGTCATCGATGTGGCCGGCGGCGACAAGATCCCGCGGAAGCGTGGGCCCGGGCTCATCCTGTGCGGGCTCCTGGTCATCAACAAGACCGACCTGGCGCCGTATGTCGGGGCCGACCTTGCCCGCATGGACTCCGATTCGGCCGAGATCCGGCGCGGGGCTCCGTACCTGTTCACGGACGCCCGCGCGGGGCAGGGGATCGAGGCTCTTGTCGCCCATGTCGAGCAGTCCCGGGCAGCCTGGCTGGCCCGGGATGGTCGGCCGGCGCAGGCGGCCTGGGAACGTCGAGCCGAACCGCCCGACGAGCACCGTCACGCCGACGTCCATGCCTGAGCCGGCGGTTCTCGAGAGCGTCCCGAGGATGCTCGGAAGCGAGGGCTCGCTCCATCTCGTGGCCGAACGCGTGGCCGGGCGCACCCGGATCGCCGAGCTCGAATGCAGCGGCCCGATCCAGGTCCTGCGCTGCCAGTACCTGGACTCGTCCGCTCCAGACATCGCCTCGGTCACGATCGCCAGCCCGTCCGGCGGCGTGCTCCAGGGCGACCGGCTGCGGATCGCGGTCGAGGTCCGGCCGGGAGCACGCCTCGTGCTCGATACGCAGTCCGCCACGCGCCTGTACCGCATGCCGGCCGGCCCCGCCCTGATCGAGACGCGCTTCGACGTGGCGCAGGGCGGCTGGCTCGAATTCGTCCCCGACCCGTACATCCCGTTCGCCGGATCGAATACCACGATCGACACGGTCGTCTGTGTCGACGTGGCCGGATCCGTCCTGATCGGCGAGGTCATTGCCGCCGGACGCGTCGCCAGGGGCGAGATCTTCCAGATGACGGCGTTTCAGAGCAGCATCACCGCGATCCGTCCGTCCGGCGACCTCCTCTTCACCGATGCGACGGCCCTTCGCCGCGGCGAGCTGCTCACCGACCCGGGCATGATGGACGGCGCGACCGCCCTCGGCAGCCTGTATGTCATCGCCGCCGCTGCCGAGCCAGATGTCCTTCGTGGCGCGATCCGTGGGCACGCCTCCGCCATGGCTCGAGCCGGTGCGAGCACGCTGCCCAATCAGGCGGGCGCGTGGCTCCGGGTCGTCGCCCAGGACACGGCCGCCGCGCGGGCGGTGATCGGCGCCGGTCACGATGCCGCGCGGGTCGCCGCGCTCGGGACGGCCTCCCCTCGGTCGCGCAGGCTGTGACGGTCCGGCCCGGCAAGGCTGCAGAACGACGAACCGGCCGCTCCCGACCGCCCCTCAGCGAGGTGGCGGACAAGGGCGGCCGGTGGATTCGCCTCGTTCGACCAGCGCCGATGGTCCGGCGCCGACCGAGGAAGGACGCGTCACCGCGTCATGCGATCCGCGTGGCCACCTCGCAGGACCAGCGGCGGGCGCTGGCGGTGATCGCGACGACTGCCTTGCCGGCGGCGGTCGAGCGCCCGGCGGACGCCGACGCCGAGTCGCACGAGACGTTCGGGTTGAACGGCGCGAACTCGCCGGCCGGGTTGGACTGGAACAGCCAGACGTGGAGCGCGAAGAACGGCGGGATCTCGAACCGGGTGCCGTCGCTCTTCATCATCATCTGGCCGAACATCTCGGGCGTCGTATCCGCGGCGTGATCGGCGAACCAGGCGCTCTGGAAGATCACGTACTCGAGCGCGGCAAGGTGGAGCCTGCCGTGCGTGTCGGGCGCGTAGACGAGCACTGCCGGCTTGGCCGGGTCGACGATGTTGTTGAGATTCGCGCCGTTGATGTAGTGGAAGCCCATCGCGCCCGTGTTGTCGAGCGACGAGATGCAGAAGTGAAGCGGGGCCGGGGCGGGCGGCTGGCCAAAGCCCGCCTGGCCGGCCAAGCCCAGATCGTGGAACTGGGCGGTGGCCGCCCTGGCCTTCTGGAGATCGGTCTGGCCGGCGGTCGCGCCGCCGGTCAGGGCTGAGGCGAGCAGGATCGCCGCGATCGGTGCCGCGGCGAGCCGAATGATCGGTCGCTTCATCGTCATTCCCCCTCGATCACTGGAAAGATGCTGTCGGCCACGAGGCCGTGGGCCTCGCGATGGACGCGGATCGCCGCGTCGGCATCCGGGGCGTCGACGAGGCAGAAGATCTTGCCCGCGCCTTCGTCGAGCCAGTACCGCAGGTAGTGCACGCCATGCCGATCCTGGGTCTGGAGATCGGCGAGATGGGCCTGGGCGACGTCGCTGGCCTTCACCCCGCCGTCGAGCGTGTGGGTGTCCATGAACAGGCTCATGAAAACCTCCTTTCGGACGGCAGCATCGAGGAGCGGACCCCGCGGGCGCATCGGTTCGATGACCGATCTTGGGCAGCGCCATGACCTACGTTGGCCACCGCGTCGCGGGCGCCCTGGGCGATGGACGGGGGTCCCGAGCATCCGGATATCGCCTGGTGTCGCGAGTACGCCGCCGCCGAGCATGGCGACCGTTCAGCAACGGCAAAGCCGCCCGGCGCACACTGCGCCGGGCGGCTTCGTTCGTGTCGCGGGGTGCCGCCGAGGGCGACCGACCGCCGCGACGGGTCCGCTAGTAGGAGCCCGTCCCGGTGACGATCTCCTCCTGGTTGATCTGGGTCGGGGTGAACTCGAAGCCGTAGAACCAGACCACCGTCTGGCGGTTGTTGCTGTCCGTCCAGAGCGCGTGGAAGACGTTGTCCGAGCCGACGGCGAGATCGGTGTAGTCACCGAAGAACCCGCCCCCGAACCCGAGCCGGGTGTTGATCGGATGCGTGTTCACGTTGTTGGTGACGCCGGTCGTCAGGTCGGCGACCTTGTAGTTCAGCCGTGCGTTGTCGATGTAGTTCCCGAGCGTGTTGCAGGCGATCCGGCCGGGGGGCGGAGCCGGCCCGACCGCGCACGTCTGCCACGGCGAGACGGTGTCCGCCGAGTACGCCGAGAGGTAGACCCGACCGTTCGGGCCGATCGCCGCCGCGGGGAAGATCTGCTCGACCGGCTTGTCGGCCGGCGCGTTCAGCGTGCCCCCACCCGGCTGGCTTACCGGATAGCCGATCGGCGTCCGATTGGCCGCCGCGAACACCGGCGCCGCGGCCGTCCAGGAGGCACCACCGTTGGTCGACTTGCTGTAGACCGCGACTGAATGGCAGGTGGACGAGTCGCCGCCGAGGAAGTTGGCGCAGGCGGGCTCACCGCCGTACTTCGCCGTTCCGGCGTTCTCGACCTGGGTCGTCCAGGTCGCGTAGAGGTCGCCATTCGGAGCTGCGGCCGCGGCGGGGAAGCTGTTGACCCGGAACGCCGTGTTCTTGAGGGGGTCGCTGTCGGTCAGCGCCGAGATCGCGAGCGGCTTGCTGAACGACTTGCCGCCGTCCGTCGACTTGACCATCCAGGTGCTGTCGAGCGCGTCGTGGCGGGTCGCGCCGTCCCAGAATACGTAGAGCGTCCCGTCCGGCCCGACGACCGGACGCGAGCCCTGCCCGTACAGGACGTTGCCCGAGATCGCGACCGGGCCACTGAAGTGGGCTCCGCCGTCGGTCGAGCGGACGAAGAAGATCGGCGATTGGACGTAGCTGCCGTTTCTGGCGTTGAACTTGAAGCGCGTCCACGTCACGTAGACGTTGTCGCGGAACTGGCTCGAGGCGTGGCTGTCGACCGCGATCCATTCCTTGTCGTTGAGGGTCGACGGGGACTTCGTCGGATTGATGAACACCGGTGCGCCCCACGAGAGCTGTCCGCCGGCGCTGAACGTGCCCTTGTTGACCGCGACCGTGTTCGGAGCTGAGGTCCGGTTGAAGCCAAGCCCGGCGTAGAAGACGTGGCCGCGGCTGTCGAACGCGACGGCCGGATCGCCGCCGGCGTCGTACTGGCCACCGGCCAGGCGGGTGACGCCCGGAATCAAGGTTCCGAGATGGCTCGGATCGGTGCTCGCGCAGCACCAGGTCGAGCCGCCGTCATTGGAGTAATAGGTGCCCGAGTAGCCGTCCCCGAGGGCGCTGCACGGCGTGCCGTTGATCGTGCAGGTCCACGTCCGGCTGACGTAGTCGTTCGCCGAGCTGACGATGCGGTTCGGATTGTTCGGGTCGACCGCGATCGAGGTCTCGTTCTGCGGCGCGCCGGCGGTGTCCTGGTTGACGAGGACGTTCGGGCCCGCGATCGAAGTCCCGTCGAGGATGCTCGACTGGACGAAGGCCGGGGTGATCGGGGTCGCCGGGCCGGGAGGCGGAGCTCCGGCCTGCAGGGCCTCCTCCTCGAGGAACGCCGAGAACCGGACCTGGAGGCCGGCCGTCCCGTGGAGGGAGGCGACCTTGCCGGCGAGGGTGTTGATGTCGTACCTGGGCGAGGCGGCGATGGCCGGTGGCAGGGCCATCAGCAACAGGACGATGGCGACCAGGGCGGCGCCGAACGGGGTGCGTGCTCTCACGGGATGCCTCCTGCTTCGAAGCATGGCCAGCCCATCCGCTGTGGAGGAATCGGACGCCGTCTCCCGCTGGCACTCCGATTGTCTGGGGCAGGCAGCCACGCGTGTTCTGTTGAGTCCGGCCTACCGTACTCCCGATGTCATCTGGTCGTCCTCGGCGCCGACGGATGCGGTCGTCGCAGACCGGAGAATGTGGTGACGGATCGCACCACGACGCACGACGCGGCCATCGGACAGGCTGACCGTGCCCGCCAGGCGGACGGCTGCGGAGCGGGTCGGACCCCCTGGCGAGCAAGGAAAGAGGCGGACCCGTAGGGCCCGCCTCGTTCCCCTGGATCGCCCTGAATCTTCGGGCGACCTCTAGTGGGAGTGGTGAGGCTTGTCAGCCTTGTGGACGGTGTGAGCCGCGGGAGTCGTGTTGGCCGCGTGAGCCGCGGGAGCCTTGTGAATTGCAGCAGCGGCATGAGCCACAGGAGCGGCGTGAGCCGTCTGGGCTTTGTGGATCTGGACGTTGCCTCCGGACAGCGTCTGAGTGCCGGAGTCATAACCGTTGCTCAGACGGATCCGATACGTATCGGACGACCCGGGCTCACCCAGGTCAGTCACGTCGATGCGGAAGTCGACTGAGCCCGTTCCGTCAATCGTGGCCGTCCCAAAGATGCTGGCCGACGTGCCGTCAGCCGAGCACGCGACAGCCTGGACGTCGATCGAATGGACGTTCATGACCACGGCGGGGCCGTGGTCCTGGTATTCCTCCTGGCCGGACGGCCCGCTGCCCTTGGCGTTGCCGCCGAAGGTGGCCTTGTCGCCGTTGGCAGCCGTGATCCGGCCGCCGTACGTGACCTTGCAGCCCGCGCCGCTCGTCGGCAGGACCCACGTCTTCGCCGCGGTGTTGCCCGGCTCGGTGCCGTTCTGGACCGTGTCGCCGTTCGTGTCGGCAAAGGCGCTGATGACGTCGCTGCCCGGCAGCGCCGAGGTGTAGCAGAACTGGGCCACGCCCGAGGCGTCCGTGACCGCGGTCCCACTCGAGGGCGTGCGGAACGTCGACGGCGCCACCGAGAAGTCCACGGTGATGCCCGGCGTCACGTTGCCGAAGGCGTCCGTGACCGTGGCCGTCACGCAGTGCTGCGCATCGACGACATTCGTGGCGGTCACCGGCTGGAGGTCGAGCGCGAATGGGTCACCCGGCGTGACCGTCAGGTTGACGGTCTCGATCGCATTGGTCGGCCCGCCGGGCGTCGTGATCGCGGTGATCGTGCAGGTGTAGCTACCCACGACGGTCGGAGCCGTGATCGTCTCGACGAACGGGATCGTCTGCGGTCCAGTCAGCATCCCCGTCGGGAAGGTCGGATTGAAGCTGAAGCCGATCGGGCAGCCGGCCGAAACCACGAGGTCGGCCGTGTACGGCACGACCTTCGCGTTGGCGATGATGAGTGGGCCGATGGTTCCGGCGCCGCTGTCGTCAACCGCCGTGCCGCCGGTCGGCGTCGCCAGGCCCAGGTAGCACGGCAGCAGGACCGACGCGCCGCCGGTCGTGTAGCGGACCATCAGAAGGGTGATGTTGTTCGCGACGAGGCCCGCGATCGCGGCCGCGGAGGTGATGTCGTCGCCGCCACCGGGAGCGCCGTCGCGCCCGAAGTCGTCGGGTGGCGCGTTGATGCACGAGCCGAAGCCGAC
>JANMRJ010000502.1:0-1118 GCA_031370985.1 Acidimicrobiales bacterium | reverse complement strand
CCCGGCCACGCCGACTACATCAAGAACATGATCACCGGTGCGGCCCAGATCGACGGGGCCATCCTCGTCGTCTCCGCTGCTGACGGTCCCATGCCCCAGGCCTCGTCGCCCTCGAGGCCCTTCAGCGCTGAGACCCGGATGACCGGGGTGTCGTCACCGGGGTACTCGTACTCGCTGAGCAGCTCCCGCACTTCGAGTTCGACCAGGTCGAGCAGTTCCTCGTCGTCCACCGCGTCGGCCTTGTTAAGGGCCACGACGATGTAAGGCACGCCGACCTGGCGGGCGAGGAGGACGTGCTCACGGGTCTGGGGCATGGGACCGTCAGCAGCGGAGACGACGAGGATGGCCCCGTCGATCTGGGCCGCACCGGTGATCATGTTCTTGATGTAGTCGGCGTGGCCGGGCATGTCGACGTGGGCGTAGTGACGGTTGGTTGTCTCGTACTCCACGTGGGCGATCGAGATTGTGATCCCCCGGGCCTTCTCCTCCGGTGCCTTGTCGATCTGGTCGAAGGCGGTGAAGCTGTTCTTGGGGTTCTGGTCGTGCAGCACCTTGGTGATGGCCGCGGTCAGGGTGGTCTTGCCGTGGTCGATGTGGCCCATCGTGCCTACGTTGACGTGCGGCTTGTTCCGTTCGAACTTCTGCTTGGCCATCTCTCTCGTCCTGTTCTGCTGGGTGCTGTTCGTGTGGATGCGGTAGCGGCGGGCGGACTCGAACCGCCGACCCCTCGATTATGAGCCGAGTGCTCTTACCAACTGAGCTACGCCGCCAGGCTTGCTGGCTGGATCGCTGCGTCTGGGAATGTGTGCCTGGGGAAGTGTGTCGGGAAATCTGTCTGCGGGAAGGTTGGAGCCCCCTATCGGAATCGAACCGATGACACCAGCCTTACCATGGCTGTGCTCTGCCGACTGAGCTAAGGGGGCAGTCACACCGATGATAGTCAGCCGGCCCGGGGTCGCCGTCCGATTGGCGCAACTGGGCGACGCCGAGGCCATCCAGACGATCTACAACCGCGAGGTCACGGGGTCGATGGTGACGTTCGACCTCGTCCCCCGAACGCTCCTCGACCAGGAGGCGTGGCTGGTGGAGCACGAAGGCGTCCACCCCGCGGTGGTCGT
>JANMRJ010000473.1:0-3285 GCA_031370985.1 Acidimicrobiales bacterium | reverse complement strand
CTGTCAACGCCCGCGACGCCGTCCTTCGACGAATCCGCGCCGCCCTCGCGGACCGCCCGACGCCGGTCGCCATCCCGCGCGACTACGAGACGGCATCTGGCGGATCGATCGACATCGCCGCCCTGTTCGTGGATCGCGTCGCAGACTACCGCGCGACGATCGAGCGAACGACCGCCGACTCTCTGCCCGCTGCCATCGCCGCCACCTGCGCAGCCCATGGCGCGCGTCGGATCGTCGCCGCGGCCGGCGTTCCCGTGGCCTGGTTCGCCGCGGCCGATCTGGAGCGCGTCGCGGATGAGCCGCCGCTGAGCCATGCGGAGCTCGATGCCCTCGACGGCTCGATCAGCGGCTGTGCCGTGGCGATCGCCGAAACGGGCACGATCGTCCTCGACGGCGGCCCCGATCAGGGCCGGCGCGCCCTGAGCCTGCTGCCCGACCTGCACATCTGCGTCGTCCGGGTCGACCAGGTCGTCGGAACGGTGCCGGAGGCCCTGGCTCGGCTCGACCCGCGCCGGCCGCAGACGTGGATCAGCGGCCCATCCGCGACCAGCGACATCGAGCTCCAGCGGGTCGAGGGCGTCCACGGCCCGCGCCGCCTGGCGGTCCTCCTCGTCGACTGATGCCCGCCCAGCTCGTCGCCTGCTGAGCCGGCCGGCCGGCGTTCAGGCCGGTGCGGGTCACAGGCGGGCCGCGCGGATCAGTCGACCGGGTGCGCGTCATGGCGCGCCGAGAGCGACGTCATCGCCTCGAGCGGAGTCTTGCCGCCAGCGAGCTCCGTTCCCATCTCGCGGAAGAACCCCTCGAGCCCGGCGGGGACGATCAGGATCAGGGTCCGCGCCGGGGCGACGAGGGTCCGGAAGTGGTGGCGGACGCCGCGCGGGATGAGAATCGATTCGCCGGCCGCCAGCTCAACCTCCTGGTGGTCCCGGATGAAGACATAGCGCCCCTCGAGGACGTGGAACAGCTCCTCGTGCTCGCGGTGGACGTGCGGCGGCGGGCCGCCGGTCGTGTCGCGGCGCTCCTCGAACAGCTCGAGCGACCCGTTCGATTCCGCGCCTGAGACGCGCATGGTCCAGCCGGGTTGGCCGAGGTCGACCCGTCGAGAGGCTCGCCCACGCGACTCGTCCGTCATGTCCTGCAACCTCCGTTCTCGTCACGCATCGTAGCGATCGTGAGGTCCTCCGGGTTGTACCCTCGCGCGATGCGTTTCCTCCACAAATGGCTCGAGCGGATCCTGGGCGGTCGTCCCGCGCAACCCGTACAGTCGCCGGACGGCAATCCGGAGGTGGGCGCTCCGTCCGTCGCGGCGATCGTCGCTCCGGCCCCTCGCCGGGATCGCGCTCCATTCGCGGTCCTCCTGCTCGCTGCGATCGTCATCCTGTGGATCTCGCGCGGCGTCCTCGGCCCGTTCATCGTCGCCGCCGTGATCGCCTACGCCTTCAGCCCGCTCGTCACCGCGGGCCAGCGCCGACTCGGCTGGCCGCGCGCCGCAGTCGTGGGTCTCGGCTATGCGATCGCCGCCGTCCTCGTCGCGGTCGTCGCCGTCCTGCTGGCCGGCCGGGTCGCCCGCGAGCTCGAGCTCCTCGCGGGGTCCGGGCCGGATTCACTGGCCAGGACGTTGCGCCTGCTCGTCGGAACCGACGTGCTCGTCATCGGCGGCCAGCAGATCCTTGTCGCAGACATCGCTCACGAGATCCAGGCCCGGATCGCCGGCCTCGTCTCGTCACCGAGCGACGCCCTCCATCTCGCCGGCCAGGTCGGCGAGATCGGGCTGCAGGCGATCCTCACGGTGATCGTGATGTTCTACTTCCTCGTCGACGGCTCGATGTTCATGGACCGGGCGATCGCGCTCCTGCCGGCGACCCAACGCGACCGCACAAGCGACGTCCTGGCCAGGATTCACGTCATCCTCGGCAAGTGGCTGCGCGGCCAGATCCTGCTCATCACGCTCGTCGCGGCGGTGGCGTACATCGGGCTCGGACCGGTTGCGCACCTGCCATATGCCCTGGGCCTGGCGGTGCTGACCGGAGTTCTCGAGATCATCCCGCTCATCGGACCCTTGATCGCCACGGCCATCGTCGCGATCGATGCCTTCGACCGCGGCGGCGCCGGACTGGCGGCGGGCGTGATCGTGTTCTACTTCATCATCCGTCAGATCGAGGATCAGGTCGTGATGCCGCTTGTCATCGGCCGGGCGGTCCACCTCCACCCGGTCGTCACGATCTTCGCGGTCCTCGTCGGGCTGAGCCTGTACGGCGTCCTGGGCGGCCTCCTCGGCGTCCCGGTCGCGGCGGCCGTCAACGTCGTCGTCCGCGAGCTGTATCCGCCGACGACCGTTCCGCCCGGCGCAGCCGAGGCCGGCGGTGCGCCGTCCTCGGGCCCCGTCGCGGACTGAGCCCGCGCGGCCTGATCCTGCGATGACGAATCCCGGCCCCGATCTGCGCGAGCGGACGAACCTTCGCCGGCTTGGGACCGATGAGCTCGCGCCGGGGGAGGTCGACGCGATTCGGGCGCTCATGGCGGACGCGTTCGGCGATGAGGAGGAGGAACGCTTCACCGATCATGACTGGGCCCACGCGATCGGCGGGACCCATGTCGTACTCGACGTCGACGGGCGAATCGTCGCGCACGCCTCGCTCGTCGAGCGCGCGATCCAGCTCCGCGGCCGGTCATTGCGGACCGGCTACGTCGAAGCGGTCGCGACGGCGCCCGATCGGCAGGGCAGGGGACTCGGTACGATCGTCATGCGCGCGATCGGGGAGCTCATCCGCGATGGATTCGAGCTCGGCGTGCTCGGCACCGGCAGCCAGCACTTCTACCAGCGCCTCGGCTGGCGGTCGTGGCTCGGGCCGTCCGCCGTCCGGACCGCCGATGGCCTGCACCCGACGCCCGACGACGACGGCTACCTCATGGTTCTCGCTACGCCAGCTTCGCCGGACCTTGACCTGTCCGAGCCGATCAGCTGCGAGTGGCGTTCCGGCGACGTCTGGTAGGCGCTCGCGCCCCGGGCTTTACGGCGACCGGAGCAGATCCTCGAACGGGACCGGATCGGCGAACGGATCGCGCGGTGCCCGTGGCTCACGAAGGGCCACGGCCGCGGCCAGCTCGACGGCCGCACGGTCGATCCGCTCGACGAGGCTGCCGTCCACCGCGACGCCGGCGCTGCCCCAGTCCTCCGCCGCCGCGAAGACCGAGGTGGCCACCGTCGCAGCGTTGAGGTAGGCGAACAGCGGCCGGAGAGCGTGGTCGAGGGCCAGCGAATGGCGGGCGCTGCCGCCGGTCGCC
>JANMRJ010000443.1:0-1531 GCA_031370985.1 Acidimicrobiales bacterium | reverse complement strand
CGTCCGTCGCCGGCCCGCCTCCAGGCGCTCGAGCTTGCCGTCAGCCTGATCCCGGCCGGTGCTGACGTCCTCGAGCTCGGCTGCGGAGCCGGCCTGCCGATGACTGCGCGGCTTGCGGCGGGGCGGCGGCTGACCGGTATCGACATCTCGGTCGAGCAGATCCGGCGGGCCCGGCGCAATGTCCCGGGCGCGACTTTCATCCAAGGGGATATGACGACCCTGGAGCGTTCGTCCGCCTCGCTCGACGCCGTGGTCGCGTTCTACTCGCTGACCCACGTCCCGCGCGACGAGCACGCGGCGCTCTTCGAGCGGATCCGGACCTGGCTGCGGCCGGGCGGGTTGTTCCTCGCCTCGCTCGGCGTCGAGGACGATCCGGGCACGGTCGAACCGGGCTGGCTCGGGGTCGACATGTTCTTCAGCCACTACTCGGCGCGGGTCGGCCGACGTCTCGTGGAGGCCGCCGGGCTGATCGTCGAGCAGGCGGAGATCCTGACCGAGCCCGAGGACCGGTTCGATGCGCGCTTCCTGTGGGTCGTGGCCCGCGCGCCGGAATCGCGATGAGCATCGATCTCGAACCCGGCCACCGCGGGCTGCCGAGCTCGGGCGATTCGCCGGAGCCGGAGCCGGAGCCGCGCCTCCCCGATCGCGGCAGCTCGCCCGGGGACGGCGGCGAGGCGCCCGACGCTGCAAGGATCGCCTGGCTGCTCGTGGGTGGGCTCGCGATCGGCGCCGGGACCGCGCTCGGCTGGGATGCGGCCTCGCTCTCGGCCATCGTCACGCCGCCGCCCCTGATCCGCGCCGCCCTCGTCGGTCTGGCGGTTGCGATCGCGCTCGTGCTGCTGCTCGGGGCGCTCAACCGGCTGGTCGGTGACGACGACGAGCCCGGCCGGGCACGTGCGGGCCAGACGCCACGCGACATCGGCGCGATGATCCGCGGCGTCCGGTTCGTGTTCCTCGCCGTGGCAGCCCTCGCGGCAGCTTCGGGCTGGTTGCTCGGCCACCCGCTGCCGCTCGTCGTCGCGCTCGTCATCGCTGGGGTCGACGTGCTCGAGACCTCGTTCCTCCTGATCGTCGTCGGTCTCAGAAGCGGGCGCTGATCTCGCGTCGGTTCGCCGTGATGAGCGGTGGCTCCGAGCGCCGCCGCGCCGATCCCAATCGCGCAATACCGAATAGGCCCGACCTACGGGAATCCGGAACCGTCCCGGACTCGGTCCGCCGGCGCGGACGGTCAGCGCGCGGCCACGGCGGTGAGCAGCGCCTCGTCCGTTGGGGTCGAGCCGAGGCCCAGCCGCGCGCCGACTCGGGCGGCCAGCGGTGGCTCGAGGAATGTCGACGCGAGGGTCGGCCAGGCGTCCTTGTCGAACACCACCGGGGGCGTCCCGTCGAGCACGATCCGACCGTCGCGCATCACGATGACCCGCTCGAACGCCTCGGCCACGAAGCGCATGTCATGGCTGATGGCGACGACCGTTCGTCCGGCAGCTGACAGGTCGGCCACGATCCGGTGGATCCGCGCGACGCCGCGCGCGTC
>JANMRJ010000419.1:0-1352 GCA_031370985.1 Acidimicrobiales bacterium | reverse complement strand
GGCGTCGACTGCGATCTGGGAGCGTCTCGGCCGGCCCGATCGGTTGCGGCCATCGCCGATCCAGGCCGAGCTGGTCGCGGCCGGCCGGCTTGGTCGCAAGACCGGCGAGGGCTTCTATCACTACGTGGATGGTCGCCGGGTGGCCACCGCAGTCGCACCGCTCAGCGCGCGGGCCACGACGAACGACGTCGCTCCGGCGCCGTCGATCCGCGACGAGATCCTCGGTGCGATCCTCGGCGCGATCGACGCGGAGGCCCGGCTCGCCGCAGCTGAAGGTGTCGCGTCCGAGGCGGACATCGACCTCGCGCTGCGACTCGGCGCGAACCATCCCGCCGGCCCGTTCGAGCGGATGCGCCGGGCGCGGACGCCCTAGGCGACGACCGCAGACGGGGCCGACGGCGCGCAGTCAGGCGGGCTGCGGCGGACCGGCGAGGCGGTCGTGCTCCCGGACGTGCAGCCCGAGATCGAGGCCCGTCTTGAGTAGCACCAGCACGACGATCGCGCCGATCGGGCTCCCGATCGCAAGGCTTACGAACGCCCCGAACAGGATCGTCAGGTGGAGGATCACGAGCCGCCCGTACGGCGCGAACATCTGGCGAGCGGCCGATACCCGCCGGTACTCGCCGCGGCCGACGAAGTTGATCGCGAACGAGCCGACGTGGCTGATCGCGAGGCCGATCGCCCCCCAGGCGACCGCACCGAGGTCGGGACCGGTCGTGACGGGCGCCGTGTCGAACGCGATGGTCGAGCCGTCCGGGAGCGTGGTCAGGTCGAATGGCAATCCGGGCCCGGTCAGCGATCCGGCTCCGAAGAACAGCGGCAGGGTGAAAACGAACACGCCGTGGACCAACCAGAAGATCCCGTAGTGGACGATGAAGAACGGCACGAGAGCCGCCTTCGCGGTCATCCCCGAACGGGCAACCGTGACCGGGCCGAGCCCGCGAACGTCGACGGCCCGGCTGGCCGGCTCGTCCGGCCCGCTCGCCAGCAGCATCTTCGGCACGTTGAGCGCCCCCACGATCCCGTTCTCGACCCAGTACAGGACCAGCAGGGTCGCGACGTTCCAGCCCCACAACAGGACGCCCGCGAGTGGGACGAGGTTGACGGCCACGAGCAGGACGACCGACGTCGTCGGTGACGCGGCCGTGGCGAGACGGACGGTCCGCGCGATCACGGCCGCGATGATGACACGCCGGGCCCTCGGCCGAGCAGCCCATACAATCGGTCCATGACCCGTGATCTCCACCGACCGCTCCGCGACGCCTGGGTCGTGGAGGCGGTCCGCACCCCGATCGGTCGATATGGCGGTGCCCTCGCCACGGTTCGCCCGGACGACCTTGCGGCCGCGGCGA
>JANMRJ010000391.1:0-2038 GCA_031370985.1 Acidimicrobiales bacterium | reverse complement strand
CGTGCGTCCTGCCGTTCGACGGCGGCGCCCTGGTCGGCACTGTCGAGGGCCACCTCGTCGGGCTCCCGTCGGGCGAGCGGCTGGCCTCGTTCGAGGAGGCTCCCGGCCGCGAGACCTGGTACACGCCCGGGGGGGCGCCGGCCGATATCCGGTCGCTCGCCGCCGGCCCCGACGGGACGATCTACGTCAACGTCCACGTCGGCGGCATCCTCCGCTCCACCAACGCCGGCGCCTCCTGGGAGCCGACCCTCGACATCGACCTCGACGTCCACCAGGTGGTCGTCGCCGGCGACGGCACGGTACTGGCCGCGACCGCCCGGGGGCTGGCGATCAGCGACGACCGTGGCGACACCTGGACCGTGGTCGCCGACGGCTTGGCCGCCACCTACGCCCGGGCCGTGGCCGTGGCCGGCGACACCGTCCTGCTGTCGGTGTCCACCGGTCCCGACGGCCACCGGGCGGCGATCTACCGCCGGCCGCTGCACGGCGACGGACCGTTCCGGCGCACGTCCATCGGCCTGCCCGGCACGTTCGGTGGCAACGTCGACACGTTCCGCTTGGTCGCCGAAGGCGACCTCGCCGCCCTCGGCACCTTCGCCGGCCGGGTCTACCTGTCGGTCGACGCCGGCAGCTCGTGGGCGACGATCGCCGCCGGCCCGCCGGTCGCCTGCCTGTCCTTCGCCTGACCCTGCCCGCTCCGCTCCGCCCCCGCCCCGCCCGGCCAGACCCGGCCCCGGCCCGGCCCGTTTGGTCAATCGGTGTGGTGCTGTCGGACCCCGATTGACCAAACGGCGTCAGGCCGGCGCCCCGCCGGCGAACGTCACACTGACCGACAGCTCCTCGGCGCCCCGCACGACGCCGAGCACCAGCGCCTCGCCGGCGCCCAGGCCGTCGACCGCCCGGTACAGGTCGTCGATGCTGGCGACCGGTGACCCCGAGGCCTCGACGAGCAGGTCGCCGCGGCGCAGGCCGGCGTTGGCCGCCGGGCTGGGGTCCTCCACCTCCTGGATCAGCACGCCGTCACGGTCACCCAAGCCGGCGGCCCGGCGGATGTGGCGGGCGGCGCGGCCGGGCACCAGCCCCACGCCCAGGTGCGGCCGGGCCGGCGACTCGCCCCGGCTGAGGGCTTCGACCCGCCGGCGCAGGTCCTCGTCGGCCGGGAGCGCGGCGTAGAAGCCCTCGCCGAGGCGGTTGGTGTTGAGGCCGACGAGACGCCCCGACGAGTCGACCAGGGGCCCGCCCGAGGAGCCCTTGGCCATCGGCGCGGTGTGCTCGATCGTGCCCGTGACCCGCCGGCCCCTCGGTCCCCGGAAGGAGCGGCCGACGGCAGCGACCCACCCGAGCGTGACCCGCAGCCCGCGGCCACCCGGGTTGGCGAGAGCGAAGACCGCCGCGCCCAGGTGGGCCGGCGCCTCGGCCCACTCGACAGGCGTCACGCCGGCGGTGTCGACGGCGATGGTGGCCAGGTCGCCGTCGATGTCGTGGCCCGACACCTGGCCCTCCACCGTCCGCCCATCGGCGAAGACCAGGCTCACGCCCGGGTCGCTGACGTTGTGGGCGTTGGTCAGCACGACGCCGTCAGCCACAACCACGCCCGACCCCTGCCCCCACCCGTGACCGATGCCGACCACGGCCGCTCCGAGTCGCTCGGCGATCCCGACGGTGGCGCTCTCCAACTCTTCCAGCACTCCAGGCATCTGCGCCCCTCTCTGTGACTTGTTAATTGCAAGTTACTAGTCACAAGCGAGGTTCGGCAACCGCTGCGTGCCAGAATGTGCCCATGGCCGAGCCGTCCGCGTTGGAGGAGGCGGTTTCCCGCGTCGGCGACCGGTGGGCGCTGCTGATCGTGTCCGCTCTGCTCGACGGGCCCCGTCGGTTCAACGACCTCCAGGCCGATGTCGCCGGCATCGCCCCCAACGTCCTCAGCCAGCGGCTGCGCAACCTGGAACAGCACGGCGTGGTGGTGGCGTCGCCGTATTCCGAGCGCCCACCCCGGTTCGTCTACCAGCTGACCGCGGCCGGCGCCGAGCTGGCCGGC
>JANMRJ010000387.1:0-1187 GCA_031370985.1 Acidimicrobiales bacterium | reverse complement strand
CGCCAGGCCCGTGCCCGTGGCATCAGGGCTCGTCTGGGCCACGATGGACATCGGGGTGCCTCCTTGCCGTTGCGGCTGGCTACGGCGCCGTATGCGAAGCCGAGAATACTAGTACCCCTAGGGGTATCCGAAAACTGTGGTCAGGATGCCTCATCTCGCCTCCATGGCCCGGCGGAATCGGGGGCCGACCAGAGGCAGCCGAAACAGCGGGCCTAGGACGCAAAGGTCGAATACCCCCGCAATCAGAGGCAGCAGCCCGACGACCATGAGGACCCGCCACGCACCTCCCATCACGAAACCGCTGATGATGAGGGCAACGCCAGCTGCGATGCGCACAATGCGCCCTGGTTGGCTGCCGAGGAATCTGAGTATGACCATGCAAATCAGCGCTCCTTCGGTAGGGTTTGGATTATTGGTTCAACGAGCTGCACCGAGCACGGACCCTGGGTTGACATTGTCGGCCGGCATCTCTGGGGAGCGCGTCGGTCCGGCAGCTGGTGGGCTCCAGAGAATGCTGTGGGCGAAGGCCACATCTCCGGCGTCGAGGCTCGCGACGGTGCCGTCGGAGCCGGTCGTGCCTCGATTCGTTGGAGATCGTTCACGGCCTGCGGGCGTTCCGGGGAGCGGCCAGGGATCTACGGTGACCGGTGGTCATGCGGCGCGAACCTGGCGGATGATGAAGTAGACGGCGAACGCGATCAGCAGCCAGCCGAAGGCGCGACGGAGGGACTCTCCGGCCAGGCGCTTGGCCAGAAGGGAGCCCAGGAAGGCAGCCGGGACGGCCCCTCCGGCGAAGGCGGCGGCCACAGTCCAGTCGATGTGGCCCAGCGCCCAGTGGGTTATGAGCGTCGGCACGGCCAGTGCAGAGATGACCACGAGGCTGGTCCCGGCCGCCGTCCGTATGCCCAGGCCCAGCCCCACCACGAACAGCGGCACCAGAAGGAACCCGCCGCCGTTCGCCAACAGGCCGGTGAACAGCCCGACCCCAGCTGCAAGGGCCACCACGAGTCCGGGTCGCTCGCGACGGGCCGCTCCGCTCTCTTGCTGGGCCTCGCTGAGCGGGCGCAGTACTCGCAGGCCCACGACACCCAGTACCAGGCCGGATATTACGAGCAGGGCGGAGCCGCCCACCACGGTGGACAGCAGGGCGCCCACGATTGTGGCTGGGAAGCCGCCGAGCACGGACC
>JANMRJ010000379.1:0-1845 GCA_031370985.1 Acidimicrobiales bacterium | reverse complement strand
GACGTCGGCGGCCTTTCCCGATGGCGCCAGGCCGACCACGGCTCGACCCTGCTCCCGAAGCGAAGCAACCGCCGAGGCCAGCATGGTCGTCTTGCCCGTCCCGGCCGGACCGACGACCAGCACCAGGCGCCGGTCTCCAGCGACATCGCGGGCCGCTACCGCCTGTGCCTCGCTGTCGGCCCCGACCGTCGGTGCGGCGGCGACGTTGAGACCGGCCCACGCGAGCAGCCGGGCCTCCTGTTGCATGACGGCCGAGGCGCTGAGGCGACGGTCTACGACGTGCGCGCTGATCGGCCGGCCGTCACGCCTACGGGCCACCCCGGCTGGAGCCGGTGGGTGCAGCTCCACACAGCGGCCGGCCGCTCGCTCGCTCAGTTCGTCGACTACCCGGACGGCTTCGGCGGCCGTGGTCGCCACATCGGTCGGCAGGCGAGCAGCGATCTCCCGAGCCAGGTCGGCTTTCAGCCACGTCGATGACGACAATGCGACGGCGTCCAGCGCGGCCACGATCACGGACTCGTCGTCGCGGGCCGCAGCTTCCGGTAGCTGCCGCTGGCCGTCTGGAAGACCAAGAGCCTCGAAGCCGGCGTGCCTCGCTCGCTCCGCCCACTCCTCGCGAAGCTGGTCGGCCTCGATGGGCTCGGACTTGCCCGGCCGACTGGCCAGCACGGCCGAGCGCTCCAGGCGGTAGAGGGTGCGGGGTTCGGGCTCCGCTCCGTCATGGTCATCCACCCACGCGGAAACTGCCCTGGCCAGAGCGGACTCCACCTGGGCGTTGCGCTGGGAGAACAGGGTCAGCAGCCCTTCGGGTACGCCCTCGATGTCGGCGTGGCCCTCGGCGATCGGCCCCCAAGAGACGCCGAGGCGCGTCGCCAGCTCCGAGCGCAGGGCGGCGGCGTAGATCCAGCCGATCGTGCGCTGCTGGTACTTGAGGAACCGAGCGTCGAGGGAAAGCCACTTCCCCGTCGCATCCTGGACCTTGCCCCAGATCACGGCGTGGGTGTGCAACTGAGGATCGGCCAGCCGGCTGGTGTGCTGACGGAACAGAGCGGCCACCAGGCCCTGGGCGTCGACCTGGTGAACGCCGTCCTTGCCTCGTCGGGTCACCCCGCCGTGGCGCTCAAGCCAGTCAAGAGCGGCGACGACGGCCGCGTCGTGCGCAGCCAGCACCTCGGATCGGACGAACGGCACAGGGCTCAGCGCCAACAGGACCGAAACACTCTTGGGTGCCAAGAAGGTGGCGTCCAAAGCCCGCGCGGACTTTGGGCCGAAGCCTCGCCCGAGGCGCCCCCCGTGGCCAGGGTGGCGGGCCTGGAGCATGGCTGCCAGCTGGTCGGGCTGGACATCGCCGGCGAGCTCCACGGCGCCACAACCCCGGCCCCACCACCGCCCCGGAGGTTCGTTCGGGTCGAGGTAGTAGTCGATCGGCCCGCGGGACTGCCCGTCCCGGTGGAGCTGGTCGGCGGCCAGGCCGGCGTAGTAGCCGACCAGGGCGGTCACGGCGGTCCCGCCGGCCTTGAGCGTGGTGGCCCCGCATCACGGCCGGCATCCCGCGGGACGCAATGCACTCGTCTGTTCGTGCTGGGGGTCGATACAGAACTAGGCCGATGAGCCAGTCGGAATCTCGCGTCTAGCGACGAATTCTCGATGAGGAGGCTTGTCGGCCTGACGTACATAGATACCGGGACGCGTCGAAGTGAATTGGGGTAAATGGTCCGCCGTCGACTGCCGATTTGCAGGGAGTGGTTCAGCCGGAGCGCAAGGTGAGCCCGGCAACGATGCCGGGACTCGGCGCTCGGGCCAGGTCGACGAGGAGGTCGATGGCATCGGCGCTCTGCTGTTGGG
>JANMRJ010000378.1:0-4319 GCA_031370985.1 Acidimicrobiales bacterium | reverse complement strand
GCTCGGGGAACAGGCGCACGGCCCGGTCGAGGGCCTCGATGATCGTGCGGGGCCGGTTGGGGTAGCAGCGGACCACGCCGGCGGGCGACATCTCCAGGACCAGCCCGGCGGCCTCCACCGCATCGACGCCGGTCGCGGCGGTCAGCACGGGTCGTCGTTCGCTTGGCGGCCTTCGGAGACCGCCCCCGACGCTCCCACCAGCCGGCCCATGGTCCGGTGCAGCTCCTTCACCCGCTCGTGGTCGGCGGCATAGCAGGTGAAGCGGCCGTGGCGGCGCTTGGAGATCAGCCCGGCCCCAAGCAGCACCGAGAGGTGGTAGGCGGCGAGCGGTTGAGGCAGACCGAGGGTCTTGGCCAGGTAGCCGGCGCTGCGCGGGCCCCGGCGCAAGTGGCGGAGCATCAGCAGGCGGTGGGGTTCGGCGATGACGGCGAGGTCCTCCGAGAGGCCCTCCGCCTCCTTCTGGGTGACGGCGCTGACCATGGCACCACAGTAACGAAGGCCAGAAGGGCACTACGTGCCTGCCAGCACCTCCTCGAGCACGCCGGCCTTCATGCGCACAAAAGCGGGATCGGCCAGCGTGTGGCGGCCGCGCTCCGACCCGAACGGCAGCTCCCGGTCGCTGACCAGCCGGGACGGGCGGGCGGAGAGGATGCCGAGCCGGTCCCCGAGGAGCAGGGCCTCCTCCACATCGTGGGTCACCAGCACGGTCGTGGTCGGGCGCTCGGCCAGGAGACCTCGCACCCACTCGTGCATGCGAAGCCGGGTCTGGGCGTCGAGCGCGCCGAAGGGCTCGTCGAGGAGCAGGAGCGGCGGCTGGTTGGCAAGAACTTGGGCGATGGCCGCCCGCTGGCGCATCCCACCGGAGAGCTGACGGGGAAGGGCGTCGGCGAAGTCGCTGAGCCCCGTCACCTCGAGCAGATCGGACACGATGCGCCGCCGGTCCGCAGCGCCACACTCCTTGGGGCCGAAGGCGATGTTCTGGCGGACGGTGAGCCACGGGAACAGCGCGCCGGTTTGGGCGACCATGCCCCGCTGACGCGACGGGCCGGTCACCGCCTCGCCGTCGACGGTGATCGTGCCCGAGTCGGCCGTCTCGAACCCGGCCAGCACGCGGAGCAACGTCGACTTCCCGCAACCGCTTGGCCCGAGCAACGCCAGCGTCCCGCCGGCGGCGACATCCAGGTCGAAGCCATCCAGCACGACCACCGGGCCGTATGACTTGCACACGCCTTGGGCCACGAGCCTCACGAGTCGCTCCAAGCCACCAACGGCCGGACCAGCAGCCGGAGAATCCGGTCGCCGAGGTACCCGACCACGGCGAACATGATGATGCCGACGATGATTTGGTCCGTCGCCACGCTCTCCCGCGCCGCGTTCATCATCGCCCCCACGCCCGTGCTCGTGCCCACCAGCTCGCCGACGATCACACACGTCCAGGCCAGTGTCAGCGAGAGGCGCAGGCCGGTGACGATCTCCGGCAGCGCGCTCGGCAGGTAGACGCGCCGCCACAGCCGCCGGCGGGGGGTGCCCAGCATCCGGGCCGTCTCGATCTGGGCGCGAGGCACTCGGGCCACGCTGTCTGTTGTCGCCACGACCACGGGCCACAGGGCCCCGATGAAGATGAGGACCCTCGCCGGCTTCTCGCCGACGCCGAGCTGGACAATCGCCAGCGGCAGCCAGGCATACAGGGGAACGGCCCGCAACCCGTTGGTGAGGGGCTCGAAGAGATCGGCTACCCACCGCGACAGCCCGAGGCCAAGCCCGATCACCACGCCGATCACGACGGCGAACGCCCACGACTTCCCGCACCTGCTGAGGCTGGCTGACAGGTGGAGCCAACCGGCGCCGGCGTAGGGCACGACGCCCGCGAAGGTGTCGATCCGATGGCCGAGGAAGAGCTTGTCGGCCGCGGTCAGGACCTGGTGGGGCGAGGGCAGCAACGACCGCGGGCGCAGCTTGTGCACCCAGGCCAGCTGCCAACCGGCGAGCAGCAACAAGGGGGGGACGACCCCCAGGAGCCGTCTCGGTCGCCGGTGGCCACGGCGAGCGGCGCTGAACGGCGAGGCGACCGCGCCGGGCGTCGCCGACAGCCCGGCGAGGGCGCCCGTCGTGTCGACCTCCTCTTGGAACACCATCGGCCCAGGTGGAGCCCGCCGCTCAGACCGTCCAGTACTGGCGGGCGTACAGCGCCTCGTAGTTCGGTTCGGCAGTGAGCTCCTTCGTCTCGACCAGGGCCTTGCCTACGGCCTCGAACTGGCCCTGGCGGGTCTTGTCGAAGCTCCACTGGGCACCGACATTCTCGAGGACCGCCTTGTAGACCGCCTCGTCGAAGCCGAACTGGGTAACCAGCAGTTCGCGCCACACAGTGAGGTCGTTCTTCCCGCCCGGGGTCATGTACTCCGCCGCGTCCTTCTGCATCTTCGCCGCCACCCGGCACAGCTCGTCGTCGCGCAATATCGCCGGCGACGCCCAGAGGGCCGTGTTGAGATCGCCGAGCGCGGTGTCGAACGAACCCGGGATGCGGACGCCGACGCCATTCACGACGGCCAGCGTGCACGGCGGCTCGCTGCCCATGAAAGCCTGAACGTCGCCCCGGGTCAGGGCCGCCACATGGTCGGCATAGCCCAGTGGGACGCCCTCGACATCCCTGCCGAGTACGAGGCCGGCCTTGTTCAGCAGCAGGCCGAGCACCAGCACCTGAGCACCCGGCGGGGGCACGGCGATCTTCTTCCCCCGCAGATCGGCGATCGTCGCGACCTCGCCCTTCTTGCCCACGAGCCCGAACCCCTGGCGGGCCACCATGGCCACGACCTTGGAGTTGATGCCGCTCCTGGCCTGGTTCAGCATCGGCACGTAGGGGGACATGAGCCCGAAGTCGAGCGAGCCACCCTCCAATCCCTGAAAGATCTCCGCGGTCGTGGTGACGGGGGTCACGGTAATGTCGACGCCGGCCGGTGCGAACTTCTGCCAGTAGAGCATCGACGACGCGTGGTTCTTGGCATACACGCAGGTCTTGATGGTGACCTTGCGCCCGTTGGCCAGCCCCGCCGGGCCCGAGGCCGCCGGCTTGGAGAGCGTCGATGTGCCCGCCTTGTCGGAGGACCCACAGGCGCCCAAACCCGCGGCGGCCGCAGCCGCAGCGGCGACGCCGAGGAGGCGGCGCCGGGTGATGGTCAACTCATCAAAACGCGCCAATGGTCTCTCCTGGTCTGAGCGTGGCCGTGGCGGACGTTACCGTATGAACGAGCGTTGATAGGTCCCGCCCACCCGGGCCGACGCCCCCCTGTTGCTGTCACTGAGGCCCGATCAGGGTGGCCGATCCCCGCCCTCGCCGGACCGATGCTGCAGGAATGCATCAATGTCGGCCACCTGTAGACGGATCATCCGGCCGAACCGGTACGCCGGCAGCTCACCCCGGTCGATCAACCGGAACAGGGTGGTCCGTGAGACCTTGAGCCGGCGGCACGCCTCGGCGGCCGTGAGCCACCCGGATTCGGGACTTGTCATGTTGTTTCATAGTATTTCATACACGGTCACCGGCGACAACCACTCGTTCATATGTCGACCGCGGCAGCGCCCGGCGTGAGCACGACAAGCTCGATGGCATGGTCGGCTACTCAGGCACCCCGCTCAGGACGAAGCTCGGGATCTCCGAGGCGTCGCGGGTCGCCCTGCTCGGCGCGCCCGACGGCTTCGACGACGAGCTCGCCCCGCTCCCCGCCGGCGTACGCATCCTGCGCCGGCTGGCCCCCGAGCTCGACGTGGCCGTCCTGTTCGTGACCGAGCGGCGTGTGCTGGAGCGCCGGTTCCCACAGGTCGCGGCCTCGATCACCCCGGCGGGCGGGTTCTGGGTGGCGTGGCCCAAGCGCGCCTCCAAGGTGCCGACCGACCTCACCGAAGACATCCTGCGGGAGGTCGGCCTGCCCCAGGGCCTGGTCGACAACAAGGTCTGCGCGGTGAACGACATCTGGTCGGGCCTCCGCTTCGTGTGGCGGAAGGAGAACCGGCCCGGTCCTTGATAGACGGGAACTCTGCCGTAAAATCGTACGGAGAAGTCCCCGTACGATGGAGTCCGCGTGCGCCCGATGCCGGCGGTCCGGCCGCTGCACCCCTCGCCCGGTCATCAGATGGACCCGGCGGACATCGTCGGTCGAGACGGCGATATCGCGTCGATCTGGGAACTCCTCGGGCGCTCACGGGCGACGCTGCTGCTCAACGAGCTGTCGCTCGACCCGTAGCGGTCGCCACCCGGGCCGGGCGGCGGGCCATCGGCTGACACCCCCGCCTGCTCAATCGGTTGTGGGCGTGCCCAGTTGGTT
>JANMRJ010000374.1:0-3183 GCA_031370985.1 Acidimicrobiales bacterium | reverse complement strand
GAGCAGCGCCTGCACGACGGGCACGGCCAGGCAGGCGCCGGTGCCCTCGCCCAGGCGCATGCCGAGGTCGAGCAGGGGCGTCAGGCCGAGGTGCTCCAGGGCGGCGGTGGCCCCGGGCTCGGTGGAGCGGTGGCCGGCGAGGGCGTAGCCGAAGCAGCCAGGCGCCAGCCCTACCGCCACCAGCAGGCCGGCCAGGGCGATGACGCCGTCGACCACGACGGGCACCCGGGCGGCGGCGGCACCCACGATGAAACCGGCGATGGCGGCGATCTCCAGCCCACCGACCTCGGCCAACGCCTCCAACGGGCCGGCGCCGGCCACCCGGGCGACGGCGGTTTCGACCACCTGGGTCTTGCGCACGAGGGTGGCGTCGTCGATGCCCGTCCCCCGCCCGGTGACCTCGGCCGCCGGGCGGCCGGTGAAGACGGCGATGAGGGCCGCGGATGCTGTCGTGTTGCCGATGCCCATGTCGCCGGTGACCAGGCAGCGGGCGCCGCCAGCCACTGCCTCGGCGGCCACCGCGGCGCCGATGTCGAGGGCCTGGGTGGCCTCGTCGACGGTCATGGCCGGGCCGGCGGCCAGGTTGGCCGTGCCGTGCATGACCTTGCGCACCAGCAGGCCGGGCGCCGGCGCCAGGTCGGACGCGACCCCCACGTCGACCACCCGCACCTCGGCGCCGGCGTGGCGGGCCAGCACATTGACGGCGGCGCCGCCGGCGCAGAAAGCGGCCACCATCTGGGCGGTGACCTCCTGGGGCCAGGGGGTCACACCCTCGGCCAGCACCCCGTGGTCGCCGGCGAAGACGGCCACGACCGCCGGCTCGGGCACCGGCGGCGGGCAGGTGCCGGCGATGGCAGCCAGGCGGATGCCGATGTCCTCCAGTCGCCCGAGGGCGCCCCGCGGCTTGGCCAGCCGGTCGTGCAGTTCGGTGGCCTCGGCCGCGGCGCTGGCCTCGAGCGGGGTGAGGCGGTTGACCGCTTCCTGGAAGGTCAACGGCCTGCCGGTATCGACGGCTCGGGCTGGTGGGAGAACATCAGCTTGTTGAAGATGAAGAACTTGCCCACCCAGAGGAACCCGAAGGCGCCGAGCGCGGCCCCGTTCACGATCAGGCGGGCCGTCAGGTCCGACACCGAGTGGCTGTGGGCGTAGGTCTCGGCGAAGTCCGCCGCCCACGTCGAGAAGACCAACCCGAGGAAGGCCAGGCTCCAGAACGGGACGATCTCCTTCATGAAGTGCGACTTCCCCGTCTTGCCCCACGCCCACGCCCGGTTGAGGTAGTAGGACGGGACGGCCGAGACGCAGACGGCGATGATGTTCGACGTGCGGGCCGACCAGAACGACTGGGCCACGAAGAGCACGATCTGCGACACGATCACCGAGACGACCGACACCAGGCTGTAGCGGATCATCTTTCTCCCGCCCGGCGTGCGCGCCTGTGCCAGCAGGGATCGAGGGGAGAGGTCCACCACGAGCATCGTATCGGCCAGTTGCGTCGGCAGATCAAGCGCGGATGCAATGAACAGGCCGATCCAACCCGCGTAGCATCCGGGCATCGTCAAGAAGGAGCAGCCAGAGGCCGCCGCCGGGCCGACAGGACACGTCGCCGCGGAACCAACGCGAGACCCAACGCCGGCCGAGCTCCTGCCCCCCGACGCCTGGGCTGAGATCGAGCACTTGACCCATTTGGCCGCCGCCGTCCCGGCCATGGCCCGGCTGCGAACCGTTGTGGCCTTCGTGGGTGACGGCCGGCGCGCCACCCAGGCGGGCAACTTGACGACGGCCGATGCGGTCGAGCTCCTCGCCCTCGTCGCTCGTGGCGAAGCGGTCCCCGACGAGGTCCGGTCGATCGACGACATCCCGGCTGTCGCCGAGGGCTGGCGGAAGTCCTATGTCGAGCACCTGGACGAGAGCGTGTCCTCCTTGCTCATTGCTCTCGTCCGGGCAGACGGCGAGTTTTCGATCGAGGCGCTGACGAGCACGTTCTGGGAGGAGGTGGCAGAGAAGTACGACTACGACCCCGGCGACGGGCGGGAGCGAGCCCGGGTGGGCCGGCTGGTCGGGGCCATGGCGCACCAGCTCGTCGATGTCGGGATCACGGTCGGAGGCCAAGCCGACAACCTGGTCCTGACCGAACTGGGGCAGACCATCGCCGGCCTGCTGGCGATGAGCGCCACCGACGATGACGAGGGGGAGGACGATGAACTCGTCGACATCGACGCCGAGTCGTTGTTGCTGGGGTGTGCCGAGGAGGAGGATGCCGACGCGAGCAGGTACCTGCAGGCATGGTGTGACGCCCACCCGAGATGAACTCGAAGTTCGACCACGCCCGGTAGGGGCCGGCGCCGGCGATCCGGAGCGGAGGAACTCGATGGCCTCGTCTTCCCCACGGGAAGGTCGATGGGGTGACGCGCTGCCACCGAGGCGACTTCGCATCCACCGGCTATGCCCTTCCCGTCATCGGGACCCTTCTGCACCTCCCAGCATCGTTCGGCCCTACCTGGCGCCTGGGCCTTCGAGAATGTCGAGGGCCTCGGCGACATTCGAGACATCGATCCTGAGCCCGAGGCTGTAGGTGGGCTGAATGAACGGTGGCGCGCCAGGACGAGGCAGCAGGGCACGCCGGATCAACTCGTTCACGGCCTCAGACGTGCCGAGCCCAGCCTGTCGCCGCAGCTGGTCGATCGCCACGGCGACATCGTCGTCGAACTCGATCGTCGTTCGCATGCGAGAAGGCTAGCTCGTGCGTGCATCGAATATCGCATCAGCGTGCGACAGAATCGGCGAGGAGTCGCAGGCCTGGCATGGGCAGTCGGCCGGCGCTATTTCAGTGGGTCGAGCAGTTGCAGCTGACCCTCGGCCGTGCCGGCCACGACCAGCCGCCCGCTGGCGTCGTCGACCACGACATCGTTCGGCTGGCGGACGGTGGCCCACGTGCGGTCGGGGGTGAGCTTCGTGCCGTCGATGCGGAACGACCGCAGCTCGTTGGTGGCAGTGAGCGTCACGTACAGCCGCTTTCGGGTGCTGTCGACGGCCAACCCGTAGGGCGCGCCGCCGCCGGTCGACACCTCGCCGACCTGGCGCACGCCGTCGGCGCCGGCGCGGAAGACCAGGACGGCCCCGCCCTGGGTGTCGGCGACGTAGAACAGGCCGTCGGCGCCGGCCCGCACGTGGGTGGGGCCAACC
>JANMRJ010000361.1:0-2823 GCA_031370985.1 Acidimicrobiales bacterium | reverse complement strand
GATGGCGAACGCGTTCGACGTGAAGACGAGGAACGGCTCGTCGGTCACCGCGAAGATGGCCGGGATCGAGTCGACCGCAAACAGGACGTCGGTCGTCTCGACGGCCACGAGCACGGCCAGCATCGGGGTGGCCAGGCGCCTGGCGCCGTCCTTCACGAAGAACCGCTGGCCGTGGTACTCCGGTGTGAGCGGCACCAGCCGGCGGACCAGCCGCAGGACCGGGTTGCGGTCGGGATGGACCTCTCCCCCGTTGTGGCGGGCCATCTTCACGCCGGTCAGGACCAGGAACGCCCCGAAGACGTAGATCGTCCAGGAGAACGTCTCCAGCAGGGTGGCGCCGGCGGCGATGAAGATGGCCCGGAACACCAGCGCCCCCAGGACGCCCCAGAAGAGGACCCGATGCTGGTTTTCCTTGGGCACCGCAAAGTAGGAGAACAGGAGGGCGAAGACGAAGATGTTGTCGACCGAGAGGCTCTTCTCGATCAGGTAGCCGGCCAGGTACTCGCCGGCGGCGGTGGCGCCCCACGCCCACCCGACGACGCCGGCAAAGCTCAGGCCCAGCGTGATCCAGACGGCGCTGGTGACCGCCGCCTCCCGCATCGACACCTCGTGGGCGTTGCGATGGAACACGAACAGGTCCAACAACAGCATGCTCAGGATGACGCCGACGGTGGCCGCCCAGGCCCAGATGGGTACGTTCATATCTCAGGTCTCCCTTCGGCTGATCAGGTCAGCCGAAGGTCTCCTCCGCCTCACGTAGTACGAATCGTGAGGCCGATGTACCCGGGCCGGAGCCGTGCTGACGGGCACATCGTTCGGGAGTACTCCCCTTCGGTTCGTTTGCACTGTAGACCATCCGATGATGGAAGGGTGGGAGTGCCCGAAGTGCGCACAACGGCTCCAACGGGCGGGAAAGTCACACGATTGCGCGCCGTGTCCCGACGACCTCGACGACCTCGACGACCGACCGCGGAGATGGCTGACCGAGCCGAACGTCAGCTCGCCTACCTGAGCGGTCGGGCGTAGGGCTGGTGGCGCTGGTCGACCCGCACCAGCAGGGGCTTGCGGGCCAGGAAGGCGCCGGCCGTTGCGCCGGTGAGGACGGAGGTGACCACGGCCGCCACCGCCCGAGCAAGCGTCGCCAGCAGGTTTGTGTTGTCCATGAGTCGAGTGTCGGCACGGAACCTGTGAGGGACCTGTGGGCCGGCGGGGAATCATTGGGCGCGCGGGGCGTACATGATCAGGCCCACGCCGACGAGGCAGATCGCGGCCCCGATGAGGTCGTAGCGATCGGGCCGGAAACCGTCCATGACCACGCCCCACGCAAGCGAGCCGGCCACGAAGATCCCGCCGTAGGCGGCGAGGATGCGTCCGAAGTTCGGGTCCTCCTGGAAGGTGGCCACGAAGCCGTACACAGCCAGGGCGGCGATGCCGGCGCCAATCCACCCGATGCCGCGATGCTCCCGCACGCCCTGCCAGACGAGCCAGGCTCCCCCGATCTCGGCGATCGCGGCGACGACAAACAGGCCCATCGACCGGAGCACGCCCATGGTCAATAGTACGAAACCGCTTGACCTTCAAGTCGGCATGAGGGTTTACCGTGTCGACATGGGAGCGACGATGCGCATTGCCGAGGTGGCCGACAGGAGTGGGTTCTCGGCGGCGACGCTGCGCTACTACGAGCAGGTCGACCTCGTGCCGGCGCCCCCGCGGACCCCGGCTGGGTACCGGGCCTACGACGAGTCGATCCTGGCCCGCCTGGCGTTCATCGCCCGGGCGAAGCAGCTGGGCTGCACCCTCGACGAGGTCGCCGAGCTGCTGGCGAAGTGGGACGGTGGCCGCTGCGCACCGGTCCAGGACCGGCTTCGGGCACTGGCCACTTCGAAGCTCAAAGATGCCCGGGCCAGGGGGGCGGAGCTGGCGGCCTTCACCGCCGACCTCCGGCGCATCCTGGCCGGCCTCGGCGCCCACGCCCCCGACGGGCCGTGCGACGCTGGCTGCGGATGCATCACCGACGTGCCGGCGGCGCCCGTGGCATGCACACTCGATGCCTCCGACGTGCCCGGCCGACTGAGGGAGTGGCGGGACCTCGTGACCCATGTGGCCGACCGGCAGGCGATCGACGGAGGCCATCGGCTCCTGCTCGACGCCTCGACGCCGCTCGATCAGTTGGCCCTGCTCGTGGCCGCCGAACAGGGCTGCTGCAGTTTCTTCGCCTTCGCCATCACCATCGACAGCCGAGGGTCGGCGCTGGAGGTGCGGGCGCCGGCTGAGGGCCGGGCCATCATCGAGTCCCTGTTCGCAGCCGCACCCTACGGGCAGGCGTAGTCGCAGCGAAGCCGGCGACGACGTACTGGACAAGCTCGACCGCGCCGCCGGTGAAGGTTCCGGCTCACATCTCGGCCGCCGCCTCGGCGGTCGGGGCACCGGCCACCCAGTTCGGCACGGGAAGGCGGGCACCACCCGCTAGACGATTCGGCACACCGGATGATGCCCGACGGATTTGAGTCGCCGAGGATGCTTGCCAGGTGCCATCCTTACCGATAGTGTGATGTCATAGGAACGGTACCGAAATGCATCTTGGACGGTTGCCCACGTCGGGAGTTGCGGAGACGCGAGCTAGTGTAGTGTCTCGCAAATAACTGGTGATTGGGTAGAGTATGGGTGTGCGAGCACCCAGTCCTGCATTGGAAATGTCGGAGTACCAGCGAGAGGTTTTGGAGGTGTTGTCCAAGTCGGCGACGGCGGAGCACCGGGTGGTGGTGCGGGCCAAGGCGAAGAAACTGCAGCAGCCCTGTTCGGCGGCCACGAGCAGGGCCAACT
>JANMRJ010000306.1:0-3900 GCA_031370985.1 Acidimicrobiales bacterium | reverse complement strand
GACGCCGGCCGTCGGGGCGAGCCCACATCAGGTCGTCGAGGGACCCGATCGGCGACGACTGCCACGTCCCGATCACAAACCGGTCGCCGGACGCGAAGCCGGCGCTGGTGATGTGCCCTACGAGGGAGTGGCGGCGGTCCTGCCCTAAGAAGGTGTGGAGGCGCGCGCTCGTCTGCGGCCTCTCGACGCCACGCCCAGGATCGCCACCGCGAACGCCACCGAGACGATGGCCAGGACCGTGTGCACGGCCTTGAACCCGGTGGAGCGGGTGTCATCACCAAGGATGTTGCGGATCCGGGTGACCCAGATGAATACAGTCCAGGCGGCAGCCGTCCGCAGGATCAGGGCGTCGGTGCGACTCACGCTCGTACGGTACTCACCAAAGGGCCGGCTGCAGGTCGCGCACGACGCGCTGGACGCCGTCCCAGGGCTGGTTGTCCATGAACACCCATGCCCGGCGGTGGATCGAGGTCGGCCCCCACGCGGCCAGCGCCGCCTTGTGCCGGGGGCACGGGTAGCCCTTGTTCAGGTCGAAGTCGTAGGCCGGGAAGTGCTCGGCCTCGGCCCGCATGATCCGGTCGCGGGTCACCTTGGCCAGGATCGACGCGGTGGCGATCGACAGGCATTTGGCGTCACCCTTGACGATACGGGTGACCTTGGGGATGCCGCCGACGAAATCCCAGGTCCCGTCGATCAGCAGGGCGTCGGGGGTCACACCCAGGCCGTCGATGGCCCGCCGGGCCGCCAACTTCTGGGCCGCGGACATCCCGATGTCGTCGCACTCCTGCTGGCTGGCGTGGCCGACGGCCCAAGCCGCGCACCACTCCGCGATACGCGGGAAGATCCTCTCCCGCTCGGCCTCGGTCAGCATCTTGGAGTCACGCACCTTGTTGACCCGCCGGTCGGAGGGCAGGACGGCGGCGCCCACCGAGATGGGCCCGGCCCACGAGCCCCGACCGACCTCGTCCACGCCAACCACCACCTCATATCCCTCGGCCCACAGAGCCCGCTCCCACGCCAGCGTCGGCGCCTTAGACATCGGTGATCCTGGCGATGTTCGCCACCTCGTCCGGATCGATATCGGCCGTACCGAGGAAGGCGTCGAGCATCTCCTGGGCGACGGCGGGCGATATCAGGCGCAACCCCACGGCCAGGACGTTGGCGTCGTTCCAGCGCCGGGCGCCCCGAGCGGTCTCCGCGTCGGTGCAGAGGGCGGCGCGGACGCCGGCCACCTTGTTGGCGGCGATGGACACGCCCGTGCCGGTCCAGCAGCACACCACGCCCCGGTCGGCCTCGCCTGATGCAACCGCTTCGCCGATCCGCCGGCCCACGTCAGGCCACGGGTCGCCGTCCAGGCGGAGGACCACCTCGTGGCCGGCGGCGACGAGGGCGGCGGCGATGCCGTCGCTGACAGGGGTCCGCGCGTCGGTCCCGAAAGCCACCCTCATAGCGGCCAACGGTACCGCCCGCAGGTACCCTTCCGGCCGGATGACCAACCGCCGGCCCCGCCCCCTCGAACGACTGCGCTACCGGTTCGACTCCAGCCTGGCCCGCGGTCCCTGGGTGCTCATCGGCTGGCTCGGGCTCGCCACCCTGCTGTTCCTCCTGCTGGCCGCCGCCGTGATCGCCACCTTTGGGCTGGGCATCGCCGAGGGCGAGTCGGCGAACTTCGTGGAGTCCTTCTGGCAAGCACTGACGCGAGTGTTCGACTCGGGGACGTTCTCGGGCGACAACGGATGGGCCCTGCGTCTTGTCACCCTCGTCATCACCCTGGGCGGCGTGTTCCTGGTCACCGCCCTCATCGGCCTCATCGCGTCGAGCATCGACCAACGCATCGCCGACCTGGGCAAGGGCCGCAGCCCGGAGCTGGAGACCGGGCACGTGCTGGTACTCGGCTGGTCGGCCCGGCTCTTCTCGGTCCTGTCCGAGCTGATTGAGGCCAACGCCAACCATCCTGGCCGAGCTCGACGCCGTCGCCACCGGCCCCCGCACGGTCGATGTCACCGTGGACGACGCCCTGGTGCCGGCCGCGTCGCTCGTCTCGAGCTGCGAGCGCCTGACCGTGCGCTTCCTCGCCGGCGCGGATGACCCCGACCGGCTGATCGGACTGATGACCGACAACGGCTACCAGCACGTGGTCGTCCTCGGCTACCGCGACCACCTCACGCCGGCCGAGGCCGACGCCCGCACGCTCCTCACCCTGCTCACCCTCACCCGGGTGCGGCGCGGGGCCCGGGTCAGGGCAGGCGGGACGACCAGAGCAGGGAGCCGCCGGCGGCGGCGAGGGCGAACGCCAGCGCCAGCCCAACGACCCATGCGGTGACCTCGCGCTCCTCGGTGCGGAAGCCGATCGAGCTGCCGATGTCGGCGTAGACCTTGCGTAGCTCCTTGGCCGTGGCCGCCTCGAAAGCCTGGCCGTCGGTGGCCTCGGCGATGGTCTTCAACGCATCACGATTGACCGGCACCGGGATGCTCCGGCCCTCGACAACGACAAAACCCTGGTCAGTGCCGAAGGCGATGGTGGAGATCTGGACCTTGGCCTCGGTGGCCGCCGTGGTCGCCAGCTCGTTGGCCCGGCCGACCGTGGTCTCACCGTCGGACATCAGGACGATGCGCCCCGGCGGCGCCGGCTGGCCCGGCTCGCTCGCCACCGAGGCGATGCTGGCCAGGCTGGCGAAGATGGCCTCGCCGATGGCGGTCCGGGGGCCGAGCTGGAGGTTGTCGATGCTGCGCTTGAGCAGCGAGTGGTCGGTGGTGGGTGACACGAGCACCTGGGCGACGCCGGAGAACGCGACCAGGCCGAGGTTCAGGCGGTTCGGCACCAGGTCGACGAACGACTTGGCCGCCTCCTGGGCCGCGATCAGCCGGTTGGGCGCGACATCGGTGGCCTCCATCGACAGCGAGACATCAATGGCCATCACGACGGTGGCCCGCTCCCGGGGCACCCTGACCGGCCGGGCCGGGCGAGCGAAGGCGGTCACCATGGCGATCATGGCCAGAATGAACGCGGTCGCCGGCACGTGCCGGCGCCAGCCGGGCCGCTTCGGGGCGATGGCGTCGAGCAGGGCCAGGTTGGTGAACCGGACCGCGTAGTCCTTGCGCCGGAGCTGCATGACGACGTAGGCGGCAATCAGGGCGGCCACGGCGAGGAGGATCCAGAGCCGGCTGCGGGAGAGGAAGGTGAGGGAAAGCATCATCAGCGGCTGACTCTCTGCAGGCCGCCGCGGTGGCGGCGCGCGGATAGGACGAACTCGACGATGTCTTTGAGCCAGTCCCGGTCCGTGCGCAGGACCAGGTGCTGGGCGCCGCTGCGCCGGATGGAGGTGGCGATCTCAGCGCGCTGGGCCGCGGCGGCCTCGGCGTAGCGGGTCCGGATGGACGCCTTGGCCGTCTGCACCGCCATCCGCCGGCCCGTCTCGGGGTCGACGAGGGTCAGGTAGCCGACGTTGGGCAGCTCCAACTCGCGGGGGTCGACGATCTCGACGGCCAGCACCTGATGGCGGCCGGCGAGGCCGGTGAGAGGCCGCTCCCAGCCGGGCGGCGAGAGGAAGTCGGACACCACGACGGCCAAGCCGCGACGGGTGCGGGCCACCATGTGGCTGTTGATCGCCGCGGCCAGGTCACCAGCGCCGCCGCCGTCGACCCGCTCCCGTGTGGCCAGCTTGTGCAGCAGGGCCATGAGCGGCTGGCGACCCGGGCGGGCGGGGATCCGGGTGATGCCGTTCGGCTTCACGATCAGCGCGCCGAAGCGGTTCCCGGTGCGGGTGGTCATGAACCCCATGGCCGCCACTACGGCGAGGGCCAGGTCGCGCTTCTCACAGTTGGCGGTACCGAAATCGAGACTGGCCGAGCAGTCGACGATCGCCCACGACTCGAGCTCTCGGTCGGCGACCGGGTCGC
>JANMRJ010000289.1:0-3181 GCA_031370985.1 Acidimicrobiales bacterium | reverse complement strand
GGCATCGCCGATCTCGCGCCGCAGGCGATCCTCCAGGAACTCGCGCACCAGCGGGTGATAGCGTTGATCGGAGGCCCGGCGATTGGCGCGTCGGCCGAGCATCCCGAGGCGCTCGGCGTCGCTGACCATCGACTGGACCTCCGTCGCGTTCAGGCCGGTCGCGACCTGGGCGAGCTCCGGTGTCACCCGCTGGAGGATCGACGTGCGCATCAGGAACTGCTGCTGCATCGCGGGCAGGTCGCCGACGACCTCCTCGGCGAGGTAGTCGTGCAGCTCGTCGCGCGCCCCCGACAGGCCACGCACGAACGACCTGGTCTCGGCCGGAGTTCGCTCGCGGAGGGCCGCCTGGACGAGGGTCAGCGACGCGGCCCAGCCTTCCGTCCGATGCGCCAGCTCGGACAGGACGTCCGGCTCCAGAGGCCTCCCATAGGTTTCGCGGAACAGCTGCTCCATCTCGGAGTCGGAGAAGCGCAGGTCGGCGATGCCGAGCTCGGCCAGCTCGCCCATCGATCGAAGCTTCGCAACCGGAATCGACGGCGCCGTGCGACTGGCGAACACAACGGTCAATCGTTCGGGCCCGCGAGCCACCAGCTCGCGGGCGATCAGTCGGATGTCGGCGACCTCGTCGGCGAGGTGGAAGTCATCCAGAATGAGGGCCGCGCCGTCGGCGGCGATCGTCGGCAGCTCCTCGAGGAACGTCTCGATCGCGTCCTCGCGTGTCGGCCCGCCCGGTTCGAGCGATCGCAGGATCGCGGCGGTCCGGGGAGCGAAGTCCGGATCGAACTCGCGGCCGGCCGACACAAGGTGGGCGAGAAACCCGACCCAGTCGCGGTCGTCCTCGTCGATCCGGTACCAGATCGTGCGGACTCGCGTCCGGCGCGAGAAGTCGGCGAGGAGCGTGGTCTTGCCATACCCGGCGTCGGCGATGACGAACACGACCCGGCTGTGGATCTTGACGTCGAGCCAGTCCAGCAGCCGCATCCGCGCCAGCGTCTCGTCGCGCAGGGCCGGCGCCTGGATCTTTCCGGGCAGGATCGGATACGTCACGCCGCCCCTCGGCTCGGCGCGGACGCGGTTGGGCTCCGCGATGACCGCGCGCCCCGGGCCGACCGCAATCGGTGCACGGGTCGGCGTCCTCCCCCGTGGACCGAGCATGACCGGATCGGGCGGCGCGAACGATACGGACGCTGATCGGGGCATGTCAACGAGGCGGAGCGTGGGCTGGTCCGGCATTACCGCATGGTGGCGACGATGCCTCACCGGCCGCTTATCTGGACCATCCGGCGGGCTTCGCCGCGCGTTCGCCCGGATCCCCGAGCCACCACTCCGAGCGGCTACGACGCCTCGTCGATCAGCAATGGCCGGAGGGTGAAGGCGTACGTCTTGCCGTCGGGTCCGCGCAGGGTCAGGCCCTGAACGCCGCCCTCGATGCCGGTCAGCTTCAGGGCCGCGACCTCGTCGGCGCTCATCGCTCGATGCGGGACCAACGGTCCGCCCGATCCGTCGTTCGCGCCCGGCACGAAATCGGTCGGCTTGACGGCCGGCCAGGGCCACGCGATGACACCTTTGGTGGCAGCGTCGCGGACGGTCAGGATCCCGCGATATCGATCGGGCCGGTATACATCCGAGCCGATCGAGCCGCCCTGGTCGAAGTCCCGAAGCCGCGTTGCGAGTCGCTCGAATGCGGCTCGAGCCGCCGTGTCGGGGCCGGCCTGCGTGTCGATGCCGAGCGCATTGATCGTGACGGTCTTGTCGACCCCGCCGGCGTGGATCGTGAAGATCGTGTCTCCCGCGTCCGCGACGCCGGTCGACGGGTAGCTCAGACGGGCGGTCCCGAGACCGCCCTGACCAAGCGCGAACGCGAGCAGGTCCTGGATCTGGCCCTCGTCGAGCGAGGCCGTTCGCCATGGGATCGCCCTCAGGACGCCGTTGCCGTCCGGCTCCGGGAAGACGGTCGCGGTCCGCTGGAAGACGACGACGCCGTTGCCGAAGAGCGTGAATCCGGGCGCCTCGCTCGCCAGGTACTCGATCGGGACGAAGCCGCCGCCGTATTCGAAGCGGAGGACCACATCGGTCGCGGCGGTCCGGTGCTCGATGTCGCCGGCGGTCGGGCCGGACGGCGATGCGGCGTCCCCGCTGGCGGTCGCGCTCGGGCTTGCGGATGCTGGGCCACCGGTGGGCCTTTGCGTCGGGCCCTGCGTCGAGCAGGCGACCGCCGTCAGGACAGCCAGGAGGATGCCAATCGAGCGAGCGACGAGGGGCAGGGGGACGGGTCGCTTTGGCATGGCGCCCCGACGAGCCTCCAGACGGATCGGTTCCCTCGGACCCTGGACCGGTGCGTTCGAACACATTCGCGCGGCCGTCGGCAGAAGCTCCAGAGGTCTGCTGACGCTCGATTGTACGAATGTCGTGGCAGATCGGGCCCGCATTCGCGCGATCCGTGGCGCCAGTGCGCTTGACGCCACGGTTATTGTGCCCCTCATGAGTTCCGGGTCCGAGCCCGGTTCGAACCGGTCGGTGCGCACCCTCCTGTCGGCGCCGACCGCTCGACCGACTCGCGCGGGGGGCCGCGACACAAACCGGGGCGACCGCGCCTAACAGGAGGAACGGGCAAGCGTGTTCCAGGACCGTAGCCTCACCTGCCGCGATTGCGCAGGCGAGTTCATCTTTTCGAGCGGCGAGCAGACGTTCTTCTCCAGCAAGGGCCTGCTCAACGACCCCCAGCGATGTCCGGCCTGTCGGGCTGTCGCCAAGCGCGCCCGGACCGTCGGCGCCCCGCGCGAGTTCCACGCCGCGATTTGCGGCAGCTGTGGCGGCCAGGCGATGGTGCCATTTGCCCCTCGCAACGACCGACCTGTCTACTGCAGCACCTGCTTCGACAAGGTCCGGGCAGGATCGCAGCCCGTCAGCGCGGCGTCCTGAGCGGCCTCATCCGAGTCCCAGCGCAGCCTGCGCGTCCGTCACCGCGCAGCCGACGAGGCCGGTCCATGAGGGCCGGCCTCACCGATTCCCGGGTCTAGACTTCCCGTACGGAAGCCGGGCCGATCGTCGAGCCCGCCAGCGCGCACGACGAGGAGAGCGAGCCCATGGGCGTCATCATCATCCGGGAGATGGTCGGTCGGAGCCCGAACTCGTGGAGCGACGCAGCCCGGCGGGCGGTCGAGACCGCCTCGAAGACCGT
>JANMRJ010000025.1:0-4327 GCA_031370985.1 Acidimicrobiales bacterium | reverse complement strand
TGGCTCCGGCCGAAGTTGCCGGCGTAGCCGACGATCAGGCGGTCGTCGTCGACGCCGAGCCGGCGCCGGAGCTCCGCCGACGGCGGCGTGCGTTGGAACACCTCGGCGTCGACGCCGTTGGGGAAGAGCATGGTCGGCGTGCCCGGCGCCCGGGCCTCGATGCCGGCGCCGATGCCCTCGGTCTGGTGGGTCACCAGGTCGGCGGCCCGGTAGGCCGCCCGCTCCCACCGCTCCAGGGCGGTGACCAGCCGGGGGTCGTGCAGCATCCCCAGCTCCACCGCCGAGCGGGGCCACAGGTCGCTGACGTTCATCACCATCCGGGCTCGGAGGCGCCGGCGCAGGACCGAGGCGACGGGGGCCAGGAAGATCGGCGGGCTCTCCCATACGACGACATCGGCCCGCCCTAACCGCAACGGCGCCGTCGCCGCCGCGGTGGCCGCGAAGGAGAGGTAGGTCGCCAGCTGGCCCACGGTCCCCCGGCCGGCCGACGTGGAGATCCACGAGCGCAGGACATCGACACCGTCGTCCGTGCCCCGAGCGGTCAGCCGGCCCCGCCACTCCGCGAACACCTCACCGGCCGGGTAGTTGGGCATGGCGGTCACCACCTCGACCCGGTGCCCTTTCGCCGCCAGCTGGGTGGCCAGCCCGCCGAGCCGGCGCTGCGGCGCTCCGGTCTCCGGCGGGAAGTACTGGGTGAGGATGACGATCCTCATGCGGGCGGCCAAGGCCAGACGGTAGCGTCTGGGTACTCGTGCGTTCCCCGATGGCCGGCGATCTCGAAGCCCTCTACCGCCGGAGCCCGGTGGCCGTCCAGCACGCCATGGCCACCGCGTTCGGCGTGCGCGAGCGGGCGTTGCGCCACGGCGGCGGGTACCGGGCGTTCACTGCCGAGCTGGACCGCGACCAGTGGCTGGCGGCCGACGAGCTCCAGGCCGTCCAGGATCGTCGCCTGCGAGCCATGGTGTCGTTCTGCGCTACGGCGGTCCCTCATTGGCGTGACCTCTTCGCCCGCCTCCGCCTTGCCGCCGGCGACCTTCGCACGGCCGCCGACCTCGCCGCCCTCCCGGTGCTGGAGAAGGAGGAGGTGCGGGCCGCGCCACAGCGTTTCCGGCCCGAGCATCCGACGGAGCGGCTCATCACCTGGACCACCGGGGGGACGACGGGTACCCCGCTGCGCTGTTCCGTCGTTCCCTCCGCGGTGCAGTACAACGCCGCGGCCTACGAGGTGCGGTTCCGGCGCTGGGCCGGGATCCGGCCCGGGGCGCGCATGGCATCGATCAACGGCCGGGTGATCGTGCCCATCGAGCAACGCCAGCCCCCGTTCTGGCGCCGCAACCTGGCCTTCAACCAGCTCTACCTCTCGGGGTGGCACCTCACGCCCGACAATCTCCCGTCCTACGTCGAGCGCCTGGCCCGGTTCGCTCCCGAGGTGATCGTGGGCTACGTGTCGACCGTGCACGTCCTGGCCCGCCACCTCCTGGACCACGGCCGGGCCGGCGAGCTGCGGCCCCGGGCGGTGCTGGTCAGCTCGGAGACGCTCTTCCCCTGGCTGCGGGACGACATCGAGGCGGCCTTCGGCTGCCGGGTGTTCAACGGCTACTCGCTGAACGAGCTGACCGCGTTCGTCTCCGAGTGCCCAGCCGGGTCGATGCATGTGAGCCCGGAGTACGGCGTGATCGAGGCCATGGCCGGGCCGGGCGATGCCCACGAACTGGTGACCACCGGACTGTTCAACCGGGCGATGCCGCTGCTGCGGTACCGCACGGGAGACCTGGTCCGCCCGGCCCCGACCGATGCCGGCGCCTGCCCGTGCGGGCGCCATCTGCCCGTCCTGGGCGAGATCGTCGGGCGGGTCGACGACCGCGTGGTCACGCCCGAGGGCGGCGTGGTCGGCCCGGCCGCCCTCAGCCTGGCCTTCCAGGCGAGCCCCGGTCTCCGCCAGGCTCAAGTGGTGCAGGACAGCGCCGAGGAGGTGCACGTGCTCCTGCGGGCCGACGCCGGGTTCGGGCCCGCCGAGGAGGTCCAGTTGCGCGGCGCACTTCGCAGCCGTCTCGGGCCGACCATCGCCATCACGTTCGAACGGGTGGCCGACATCCCTCGCACGTCGGCGGGCAAGGAGCGGCTGATCGTCTCACGGTTGTCGTCACGGCACCCGCTTCTCCATCGCGCCGTGCCAGACGGGCGAGGTCGCCGTGCGGGCCCAGCCCGAGCGTTCGTAGAAGGCGATGGCGCCGACGTTGGCCGGGTCGACGGTGAGGGCCATCCGTTCGAACCCCCGTCCGGCGGCGGCCGCCTCGACAGCGACCATCAGCTCCCGCTCGATGCCCTGCCCGGTGCGGGCTGAGTCCACCGCGATCGCCAGCAGTCCGAACGACGGCATCGCCGCGGCCGCCGGCTGTGACATTGCCGCTGCCGGGCGCTTCGGTTTGGTCGACCGGCGCAGGGCGGTGATCCCGCGGAGCCCACGATCGCGCACGACCGCCGATGCGCACAGCCACGGGCGGGTGAGCAGGGCACAGACCAGGAACGCCCGGTTGGCCCGCAGGAAGCCCGACAGCGCCCCCCGGAACACCCCCCCGAAGCAGAAGCCGACGAGGCCCGCCGGGCCGTCCCACGCCCCGAGGGCGACCACGTCGTGGGGCCCGAGCAACTGCCACTCGTAGTACCGGCGAACGGCCTCCGGACCGAGGCGGGTGAGGCCGGCGCCGGGGAACGCCCGCAGATGGACCCGGGCGACATCGGGCAGGTGTCCCGGGGTCAGGGCGACGATCTCGATGCCCATGCCGGGCTATCGGCGGCCGGGCAGGCCGGCGAGGACGGCCTCCCACTGGGGCCGCACCGCCGACCACCCCGACCGCTCCGCCAGCACCCGGCCGTTGGCCGAGAGGCGGGCGGACACGCCGGGCTCGGTGACCACGCGCTCCAGCGCGGCCGCGAGCGCCTCCACCTCACCGTCGGCGACCAGCAGGGCGTCCTCGCCGTCGGACAGCAGGTACGGCAAGCCGCCGACGGCCGCCGCCACCACCGGCAAGCCGGAGGCGCCGGCCTCCAGCACGCTCACTGGCGCGTTGTCGATGCTGCTCGTGGTCAGCATGACATCGTGGGCGCCCAGGGCCCGGCGTTTGGCCTCGTGATCGAGCACGCCCGGCAGCCGCACACTGTCCTCCAGGCCCATGTCGCGCACCGCCAACCGGATCAGCGTCTGCAGCCCGTGGTCGGGGCCGGCCATGGTGAGGGTGGCCTCGGGGCGTTCCTTCTTCAGCAGGGCGAACGCCCGCAGCGCCAGCATCGGCCGGTACAGCGGCTCGAAGGCCCGCATCCACAGGACATCGGCACCCGGGGCGTCGGCACCCGGGGCATCGCGCAGCCGGAAGTCGTACCGGTCGAGGTCGACCACGTTGGGCACGACCGTCGCGCCGAACCCCCAGGTGCGGGCCGCCTCGGCCAGGTAGGTGGTCGGGGCGACGATGGCGTGCCCTCGGGCCATCACCCGGTCGACCCAGCGCCGGTGCCGGGACGCGAACCGCGGCAGGTCGCCACCGTGCAGGTGGAGGACCACGGCCCGGCGGCTGACCGTCGTAGCCAGGTCGGTGTGGGCGAACGCCCGTCCGCTGAACACGTTGACCACCACGACATCGACCCAGCCGCGCCACCGCAGGAGGTCGCCCCCCACGGCCAGCGCCCGGTGCAAGGGGCGGCGGGCCGGCGAGGTCAGGCGTACCGGCCAGCCGTCGCCGTCGAACAGGGCGCCCAGCGTGTCGGCCTGGGAGGGGATCCCCCCCGGGTGCATCGGCCCGACGAAGCACAGCCGGGGACGGGCCGGGCCGACCTCAGGCGGCGGCGGCATCACCGACGGGCTCCTCGTCGCCGGTCAAGGGGCACGCCATGAGCCCGAACACGAAGGAGATGGCGCCGAAGCGCATGGCCCCGTGACTCATCTCGCTGATGGCCCAGCCGGCGAGGACCAGAACCCACGCCCGGTGGAAGCGGCTGCGGGCACCCCGGTAGGCCCTGACCACCATGGCCAGCAGGATCCCGATAGCGGCCACACCGGCCAGGCCGTGCTCGGCCAGCAGCCGGGTGAACTCGGTGTGGGCCGACACGCCCTGCCCGTTTGGCAGTTGCCGGTACTGCTTGCCGACACCGGGCCCGACGCCGAAGACGATGTGGTGGCGGAACGTGTCGAGGTCGGCCCGCAGGAGGTGGGTGCGCTCGTCGAAGCGGGTGCCGGTGAAGCGCTGCTCGATGGCGCCGCCCGTGAACGTCATCAGCCTCGGGTACACGACGAGCCCGGAGAAGAGCGTCACGGCCACGACGGGCAGGAGGA
>JANMRJ010000230.1:0-7144 GCA_031370985.1 Acidimicrobiales bacterium | reverse complement strand
TCGACCCTGGTGACGCCGGCGGCGGCCGACGCTCGTCCCCGCACGGTGACATCGCCGGCAAAGGTCGCCCCCGGCATCGGCTCGGTGATCGTGACAGTGGCGGCGTCGGGGCCGTTGGTAGGACAGGTGTTCGGGATGGCCTGCGCACCAGGCGCGGCGTACGCGACAGCGCCGGCCGGCGCCAGCAGCAACAGCCGGTACCTGAACGGCAGCAGCCGGGCAGTCACCCGCCCGACGCTGTCTATCTACGCAGGAGGGGCGGCGGCGGCGCCCTCGGCGTCGCCCACGAAATCCCTGGCCGCTTCGACACCCTTGTCGATCTTGTCGGCGTACTTGCCGTCGGTCTTGTCGTCGACCACCTCAGCCACCTTGTCGATGGCGCCTTCGACCTTCTCCTCGTGCTGGCCCAGCAGTGCCTTGGCCTTGCCCAGCAGTCCCATTACCCCACCGACCCTTCCATGTTGAGCTCGATCAGCCGCGACCACTCGACTGCGTACTCCATGGGCAGCGTGCGGGTCACCGGCTCGATGAAGCCGTTGACGATCATGCTCATGGCCTGGGTGTCGGTGAGGCCCCGGCTCATCAGGTAGAAGAGCTGGTCCTCGCCGACCTTGGAGACCGTGGCCTCGTGGCCGATGCGAGCGTCGCGCTCATTGATCTCCATGTAGGGGTAGGTGTCGGAGCGGCTGTCCTCGTCGAGAATCAGGGCGTCGCAACGCACATGGCTCTTGGCCCCGTAGGCGCCGGGCTCGACGCGCACCTTCCCACGGTAGCTCGTGCGGCCGCCGTCCTTGCAGATCGACTTCGAGATGATGGTGGAGGTGGTCTCCGGCGCGGCGTGGACCATCTGGGCGCCGGCGTCCTGGTGCATGCCGGCGCCGGCGTAGGCCACCGACAGCACCTCGCCCTGGGCCTTGGGGCCCATGAGGTAGACCGATGGGTACTTCATGGTCAGGCGGCTGCCGATGTTGCCGTCGATCCACTCGACCCGGGCCTCGGTCTCGGCGCGGGCCCGCTTGGTGACCAGGTTGTAGACGTTGGTCGACCAGTTCTGGATGGTGGTGTAGGTGATGTGGGCGCTGGGCTTGGCGATGAGCTCGACCACGGCCGAGTGCAACGAGTCGGTGCTGTAGACCGGCGCCGAGCAGCCCTCGATGTAGTGAACGGTGGAACCCTCATCGGCGATGATCAGCGTGCGCTCGAACTGGCCCATGTTCTCGGCGTTGATCCGGAAGTAGGCCTGCAGGGGCATCTCGACATCGACACCCGGCGGCACGTAGATGAAGCTGCCGCCCGACCACACCGCGGAGTTCAGGGCCGAGAACTTGTTGTCGCCGGGGGGGATGACCGTGCCGAAGTACTCCCTGAGGATCTCCGGGTGCTCACGCAAAGCGCTGTCCATGTCCATGAACAGGACGCCCTTGGCCTCAAGATCCTCACGGTTCTTGTGGTAAACGACCTCTGATTCGTACTGCGCGGTGACGCCGGCGAGGTACTTGCGCTCGGCCTCGGGGATGCCCAGCTTCTCGTAGGTCTCCTTCACCGAGTCGGGCAGCTGGTCCCAGGAGCTGACCTGCTGGTCGGTGGGCTTGATGTAATAGAAGATGTCCTGGAAGTCGAGGTCGGGCATGTTGACCGCGAACCACGGCGCCATGGGCTTGCGCTCGAAGGTGCGCAGGGCCCGCAGGCGGAACTGGCGCATCCACTCCGGCTCGCCCTTCATCCACGACATCTCGTTGACGATGTCGGAGTTCAGGCCCTTCTTGGGCTTGAACACGTAGTCCTCGACATCGTGCCACCCGAGCTTGTACCTGCCGAGATCGAGTTCGGTCGTAGCCATCAGCGCACCAGCTTCCGAGAAGTGACAATTTCTCCTACGTAGATAGTAACAAACCCCCTCTGGAAGATCATCCGCGGGGCCGATCGGTCGAACGGAGCGATGACGACCTCGTGAGCGGGCGGGGCAGGTGCCGAGAGAGGCGCTGAACCGGGCGTCAGCCGCCAGCGCCCGGGACCGTCGACCTGACTGCCTCGATCAGACTGCGACGGGGCCCGACTGTGACGGGCTCGGTCCAGCGGATCCCGACCTCGTCGGTTGCCCGTTCCACCGCAACGCTGGCTGACGCGCCGGCCCGGCTTTGGTGAACCGAGATCTCGACTGGCTCCAAGGTGTGAGCCCGGTCATGAAGGAGCACGTGCCGCCATGGCCCCTCCGGCCCGTGCGGTTCCTCGTCGGTGTAGGAGCGCATCGCCGCCGCGGCCCCGGCCTCGTGGTCCTCCGCGTGCGGGCAGGACTCCAGGTCGGTCCAGATAGCAGCCAGCAAGGTTCGGTATTCGAGTATCGACCGCCACGCGGCTTGACCGAGCAGGCACAGCAGGTCGACGGTGAGTACGTCCGGCCCCGTGGCGCAATCGGCGGCGCCGGCGCACAACGAGGCCACCGCGTCCTCGGCGGCGAACGAGACGTACCGCAGGTCCCGGTCGACACGCGGCTGCCAGCCCCGTGCAGCCGATGGCGGCGGCACGGGGCCGATGTCTGGCTCGGCCCAGCACACGACGGTCGCGTCGCCAGTGCGGCGAGCGACGGCATCCCCCTCGGCCCCGTCGACCGAGGCGTGATGGGCGACCATCGCGACCTCGCCGCCTTCCCACGCGCTCACCCTCCAAGGCCCGGCAGGATGCGACCGGCTGGGGGGCTCGACACCCCGGCTGGTGGCCGCAAGCGCGGCGAGGTGGAAGGAGGACCGCGGGCAGCGAGCCGCCTCCTCCTCGGCGATCCGGAGCTGGGTCCGGTAGGGGCCGAGGACCGAAGCCAGGAGGGAGCAGCTCTCGGCCGCCGTCCGCCAGCGCAGCGAGCCACCGTGGTCTCGCAGGAACCGGCCGGCCATGTCCTCGGTCAGGAAGACCTTCTGCCAGGCCTCTTGTCCGTTGGTCGGAAGCCAGGCTGGATCGCCCCGCGTGCCCCAACTCGGAGGCACGACGAGGCGCCAGGTCACCCGCAGCCCCCGATCACCGTCTGCCGGCCGACCATCGGAGGACGTTCGCGCCACGAAAACAGCCTACGTCCGAAGGGTTGGCGGCACCGCGCCCGGCGCCGGCTCAAGAGGGCGGGGAGACAACGCCGCAGGCCATAGGATTCGGGATTCCGATGTTCAAGGACCTTCCGACCACTGGGTTGGTCGTGCTCGTGGGCACGCCTGCCAGTGGCAAGTCCACCTTCTCCACCCTGGCCTTTGCCCGGGGCGACGTGTTGAGCACCGACGACATGCGGGCCCTCGTCGGCGGCACGGCGTCGAACATGAGCGCCGCAGATGCCGCGGCCGCCCTCCTGGCCGAGGTGGCCGACCAGCGCCTGCGCCAGGGCATCCTCACCGTCGTCGACTCCACGGGTACCCAGGACGGCTTGCTCGATCGCCTCGATCACTCGGCTCGGGCTGCCAACGCCGAGGTCCACTACGTCGACTTCCCAACCCCTGTCGTGGAGTGCCTGCGCCGCAACCGACGCCGCACCATGCACCAGCGCATTCCCGACGAGGCCGTCGAAAGCATCGCAGCCAAGGTCGAGACGCTGGTCGCCGCCCTGGCGGCCGACGGGCGGTGCGTGAAGCCGGTGGAGTCCTTCCTGGCCCACCGGCTGCACGGGCGCTCGGCCTTCCTGGCCATGCCGGTCACCGAATTCCTGAGCAACGGCGGGTTCCGGGCCGACAAGCGGCGGTTCTTTGAACTGGTCCACGCCGCCCTCGGTCTCACCGGCCTGGCCGTGAAGTCGGCCGCCGTCAACGAGGACTACGGCACCATCGTGATGGAGGCCCCCGACTACACCCGCTACGACATCGACGAGTTGCTGGCCGCCGACTGCCTGCTGATCGGCACCACGTCGGCCATGTCGCCCGATATCTACCTGGAGATCGGTACCGCCATCGGGGCCGGCAAACCCGTCGGCCTGGTCCACCCCCAGCGCGGCGGCATGACCGGGATGATGCGCGGGCTGGTCCAGCTCGGCGTGGTCCGCCGCCAGGAGTTCGTGCGTGACGACCAGCTTCCGGTGATGGTGGCGACCATGGCCATGAGCCTGCTGGCCGGCGCCGAGTAGCCGGGCCGCGGCCATGAGCGAACCCGCCAAGGTCCCGCTCCTCAGCGTCTACGTCGTCTGGCACTCGGCGTTCAAGGACGGCGTGGACCACGCCGAGCACCTCTTTCGGGAGCTGTGCGCCGACCCCGAGTTCCCCGCCAGCCGCGGCCTGGGCATCCCGGTCCGCTTCCGCACCGGCGTCGATGGTGCCGTGCCGGCGGCCATCGACTTCACTCGCGCCACCCACACCGTGGCGGTGGTCCTGGTCGACGCCGAGATGGTGGTGGCGCCAGGATGGGCCGCCTATGTCGATGACCTGATGCGCAGCCGCCGCGCCGGCGGTGTCGACCTCGTGCTCCCGGTCGCGCTCGCCGCCGACGCCTGGGCCAAGATGGGCGAAGCGGTCGGTGGGAGCCAGTTCATCCGCCTGCAGGACCGAAAGCCCGTCACTGTTCCGCTCCTACTGGCCAGCGCGGTCATGCACGACCTGTGCAAGCTGCTGCCGGGCGGCGACGTGAGGATCCAGGTCTTCATCAGCCACGCCAAGGAGGACGGCATCAAGCTGGCCCGGACCGTGCAGCGCTACCTGCATGAGACCGCTGGTCTGGCCGACTTCTTCGACGCGACCGACATTGCTCACGGGTCGACCTTCAAGGAGGCCATCGGGGGGGGTCTGGCCGGCTCGGCCGTGCTATTGGCCGTACAGACCGACAGTTACTCGTCGCGAGAGTGGTGCCGCCTGGAGGTGTTGGACGCCAAGCGCGTTCGGCTGCCCATCCTCGTGCTGGCCGCGGTGAAGGTCGGCGAGGCGCGCTCGTTTCCCTACATCGGCAACGTGCCCGTCCTCCGGTGGGTCGGCAACTCGTCCCTGGAGAGGCTGGTGTACACGCTGCTCCGTGAGGTCCTACGGCAGAGGTGGTTCCCAGCCCATATGGAAGCGCTCTGTGCCCGGGCCGACATCGCCCTCGACCATGAGTCGTTCATCTATCCGCCCGAGCTGTTGACGGGAATGTTGGTGCGCTCCGGTGTCGAGAGGGAACAACCGATCCAGTACCTCTATCCGGATCCACCGCTTGGCAGTGAGGAGCTGCGCTTGCTCGAGATGCTTGACCCCCACCTCCACCCGGTCACCCCAACCGAGCTCCTGGCATGACGAGCCTGTCGCCCGACATGACGGTGGGCATCTCCATCTCCTCGCCGTCCGACATCGGCGCCTATGGCATGGGCCAGATCCATGTGCGCCACGCATTCGTGGAGATCGCCCGCCACGTCCTGTCGGCCGGGGCCGGGATCGCCTACGGAGGTGACTTTCGAGCGGGCGGCTACACGCAGGCCATGTTCGACCTGGTGCGGACCTACAACGGCTCCGACCGACCCGGACCCGAGCGAGTCCTGAACTACATGGCCTGGCCCATCCTCGACGACCTGCCGGCCGCTGATCGGGCCGCGGTGGCACAGGTGGCCACTTTGGTGAGGGTCGACGCTCCCGACGGTGCGCCTCCCGTTCTGCCCCCCAAGGACCAGCGTGACGCCCAGGCCAGGACGTGGGCGGCCCTGTCCTTCACGGTCATGCGGACGCAACTGGCCGCCGACGTGCAAGCCCAGGTCATCCTCGGCGGGAAGACCTCGGGACAGACCGGTGTGCTGCCGGGGATCGCCGAGGAAGCCGCCCTGGCCCTGGAGACACACGGCCGCCTGTACCTCCTCGGAGGATTCGGCGGATGCGCCCACGTCGTTGCCGCCGCCCTCCGCGGCGAGCGGCCACCCGAGCTCACCCTCGACTACCAGTTGGAAGTCGGCAACGACCACTACCGGAACATGATCGAAGCCATCGGTTACGACATCGCCCGCGACCGCTTCCGCGGGGTCGGCCGCACCCTCGCCGCCGCCGGCTGGCCCGACCTGTCCAATGGGCTCTCATCGGCCGACAACGAGCGCTTGGTCGAATCCGACGACGTGGAGGACATCGTGATCCTGGTGCTGCGAGGGCTACGCAGTTCCTGAAGAAGGACGGCCGCCGATGGCTGTGACCCGCATGCCCTGCACCACCAGGTAGACGATGCGGTGTAGTTCCTTCGTGGTGAGGAGCTCCTGGTTCTCCTCGGGGGTCAGCCCGTTGTGCAGATCGACGGGTTGACCGTCGGTGGGCTGGAGGGCGCCAAGGGCTGCGATCGACGCCACCCCGATGTCGTGAGGCATCACCGCGCCCCGAATCGCCGCGGCCAGCGCCGAGGCCGCGCCGCCCGAACCGCCGACCACCAGCAGGGCCTGGCCCCGTCCGAAGGAGATGGCCCCCTCCTCGATGACGCCGGGCAGGGATGTCCCGCTGGCGCGCCCGCCGACGACCACCCGTGCGAAGCACTGATCGGAAACCAACTCACGCATCGCCGTGAGCCATCGCCGGTCCGCGTACTCGTCATCAAGGGCGCCGACCGGAGCGGGCACGCGCACGGTCTCCACCCCGGGAGCTGTCCGGGCGGAGGGCGAGGCGGCCCGCACGTATCGGCGGACTCGGGCCAGCCGGAGGTCGGCGGTGCGGGCCGCGGCTCCGGCCAGGGTGCGGTCGTAGCCGCCCAGTCGATTGTCGCCCCCGTAGGCGATGTTGCAGCCGGCGTCGAGGAGGGCCTCGGCGATGGCCTCGACCAGCAGGTGGCGCTCGGCTACCTCGTCGGCCGTCGAGCCCGCGGGATCAGAGACCGACAGGGCCACCCAGCGGTTGGCGTCGCGGACGAAGGGGATGGGGTCGACCTGCCGGCGCACGGTCTCGGTCCACTCCACCATCCCGACCAGGTTGGGACCCTCGGGGGCCTTCGGAGGCAGGGTGTCTCCGGCTTCGATAGCGGCTGCCCACTCCGGCTGGATGGTGTCGATGCCGATGAGGCGGACAGTGAGGGTGCCAGTCGGGCCGATGTGGCAGCGAAGGAAGTGCTTGGCGTCGGTGAAGTGGCGGCCTGAGAAGGCTTCGTTGTCGTTGACCCGGTGGTTGCGGTTGACCCGTGACAGGTAGACGGTCAGCACCACCACTGTGGCGAGCCCCCCCATGAACCCTCCCAGTGCCGCGGGCAGGATGGC